>NZ_VPDJ01000051.1:0-4695 GCF_013417755.1 Acinetobacter sp. YH12231 | reverse complement strand
AATTACTGACAAAAATTTGCTCAAATAAACTTCGAGTAATTTCTACCATCAATCAATGAAAATAATTTCGATCAATCAATCAGTAAAAATCCACACAAGTTGTTCTTCATAATCTCTTAATGATCTTTCTAACATCTCGTCAATGCTAGAAGCTGGACTTCGATAAACTTAACAATTCAACGCTTCGCGTTTCGTTCGTTTCCGTCTATCTCGTCGGTATGGGGTGCATTCTAGAGCATTTCAGAATCATTGCAACCCCCAATTCACTATATTTTTCACGTATGTATTTTTTATAAGCGTTTTTGCTAAAAAAATTGCACTTTTACCTATTTTTTAAGCATTTTTTCTTTGTACACGACAAAAAAAGATAACTCATTGAAATAATGGCATAGTACTTGTTTTCTGACGACGAAATTGAAAATGACATTAACTTCTGTATACGTGTTAAAAAAACTTTATTGTGACCAATCACTTAGCCAAGAATCATAAAATTAGTGATTTATTTCGTCATCTTCAAGTTGGTCAAACTGAATGTCGTAAACGACGTATTTGGGTTGGTCGAGTGAAACTGTATATTAGTGCGCTACGATTAGAAGATGGAGAGCTTTTACTTGTTGTTTCTCCTATGTTTAATGCTTCTGCTATTCGTGATTATGCATTACGCTGGGAAATCGAAACGTTATTTAGTTGTCTCAAAGGACGTGGATTCAATCTTGAAAATACTCGTTTAACAGACCCTAGACGAGTCAAGAAATTGATAGCAGTGCTAGCTATCGGTTTCTGTTGGTGCTATTTAACAGGTGAATGGCAACATGATCGGAAAAAAGCGATAAAAATAAAGAAGCATGGACGACTTTCAGTAAGTTTATTTCGCTACGGTTTGGACTATGTTCAAATGGCTATTCTACGTTTGATTGGTTTTGGAAAAAAAGAAGAATTTAAGAAAGTGCTAGCAATTTTAAGAAAGAAAAAGCCTGATAGGACAAGGATCCTATGAAATTTGTCGTGTACAGAGGTAATTTTTATGAAATCTAAAATCATGAGAAAAAGATAGAAAAGCACTTAGTCAGTTTCGGAGTATTATTTAAAACGTGGAGATGTTTTTCCTATGTTGATTAGTCAATTTATTTACGAATGAGATATAAAGTTTTATCTAATTTTTCTTTTTATCCAATTTAAAATTAGGTGCGTACACGGCCTTAACTTTCAATAAAGTATAAAAGGTGTTTGTGTAGGCAATACCCTTACTTTTGATAAGCCAAAAGAAAGCAAAAGCCTTTGTTACCCATACATAACATCCCTATTATGATGGATAACGTGTGGCATCCCTGCCACACTCGTGTATCCAAACGTTGCTTAAATTAAACTATGTAATAGTGGCGACATAAAGGTGCTCTTATCGCTATATATTAAAAACTTAGTGGAACACTGTTTCTAAAGCTTTTAAACCCACTTTGGGATCAAGTAGACCGTTGTAAATTTCAGGGATTTCACGTTCCACCCCAAAAAATTCATAAATGGCAAGCATCGCCCCACGAACTGAATATTCCACAGTAAAGACCACGTCATCTTCAATTTCCACAAACTGTCCAAGGAAAGCAAAGTTTTGTGAGCCTTGTGGAATTACCTGTGGACGATCCCCCGGTTTACGGCAGGCGAATAGGGCAGAGGCGTATGGCATCATGGCGGTAGTAACATCAGTCGTTGCCAAAACATGATCTAAAATGTCGTCAAAACCGAGCTGTTTAATCAGTTCTGTTAGGATTTCTTGCCCCGTGGCTTCGGACATTGGTTTTTTGATGTAATCGCCTATATGGTCAATTTGGAAACCGTAGCCCCATAAGGTATATAAACCTTCAGGTAAGTCGGCAAAGTGTGGCTGTGCAGGAACCACGATGGATAAATGCCAACCCGACTCATACCAAGTCATGAGTGCGCCTGTGCCTGGTTCATTGCCTGTATAGTCAATAATACGTTTAAGTAGCACGTCATCTTTCATGGTCAGAGTGAAAGACTCCCACTTATGTTCATCGACATTGCCATAAAAAGTCATTGGACGGCCAAAGTCTGGGGCTTTTTGTGCCAGCGTTTCCCAAAGCGTCCAGCCATGATCTTCTCGATGACGAATAAGGGCAGGCACGTCATGATTACCGCCATAACGTGAGTCTGCTGTAATAGAGCCTAAAGTGAAAATAGCTAAATCATTGGCTTTCAGATTAATTTGCTCTGAGCCTTCAGGCAATTGTACATATAGGCGTGAAGCGTAGCGTTCTTGAGTTTCAGCATTGGTAATGAAGTCTGCATCTGTGACATAGTGTCCAAAACGCACATCGACGCCTTGTGCGACTAACCAACGCTGTAGGGGCAGAATCATCGAGTCATATTGGTTGTACTTGGTACGTTTCACACCCGCTAAGGTATGAATGCGTGGCAATTCTTGAATAAAACGCAAGAAATAGCGTCTTAACTCTGCTGCACTGTGCCATTTTTGAAAAGCGAAAGTCGTGCGCCACATGCGCCAGAAATTGGTTTCAAAAAAGGTTTCATCAAAAAACTCATCAATGCGGCGACTGCCAATTTTTTCTTCTTTTGAAGCTAATAGGCGCAGCATCTGTGCACGATGTAGCGTATTCAGACCAAGCTTTGCTGCATCCGCAATGACATGTTCGGCATCAATCAACCGTGCATTGCCGTGGGTTTTCACTTTTTCATTAAACTCACGACATTCTTCACGCACCGAAATGTCTGGATTTTCCAAAGATGGAATACTGGAAAATAAGTCCCATAGGCACAAATAAGTTTCATCGGTCAGCATTCGCCCACCACGTGTTACCCAAGCTTGCGCGGCATGCGGTGTATGTCCACCATCCATCGAACCACCTGAAATATCGAGTTCTTCTAAAATATGGATATTTTTGGCAGGGACTTTGGCATCACGGATTGCAAATGCAGCAGCAGCCATACCTGCGATACCACCACCAATAATCCAAAGATGGGACTGTTGCGCGTCTAATGGGGTGCGCTTCTTATTTTGCATGGTTCACCTTTAATTATGATGTTAAAAATTATGAAGTAAAAAAATTGGTTTAGAAAAACCTTAAAAATAGTATGTCTTTTTATATATGAAAAATGTATGAAATGGGAAGCAATCCCCTCATTATATTTTGTAATCAAAAATAGACGTATGATGGCTATTTTTAATACACATTTGTCTTTTTATTAAAATTGAATATGATCTAAATAATTGATGTTAATGTTTATTGTTGAGTAATTGCTCTATTGTTGTTTTCACTATGCCGTATGCTAAATTTCTTTAAAAATAGGCTTTTTATTTATCATTAAAAAATATCTCTGTACACGACAAAAAAGATAACTCATTGAAATAATGGCATAGTACTTGTTTTCTGACGACGAATATGATGACACATTTCAATGAGTTACATCTCATCTTAAACAAATATCTAAAGTGGAACAAGTCACATGCAAAATGTTTTACACTGATTATGCTTGCATTAATTGTAAAAACAGACATGTAATCTTTCTTCTGCATCTAAAGCCTTACCCATCAAGTGCTTACCACAATCATTTTATCGACGTATACAACGCTTCTTTGCAGATCAGTATTTCGATTATCGTCAAATTTCTCAGTTAATTTTCAATATATTTTCATTCGATAAAGTCCAATTAACTTTGGATAGAACTAATTGGAAATGGGGAAAACGAGATATTAATATCTTGATGTTAGCCATCGTCTATCGTGGAATAGCGATACCTATTGTTTGGACATTGCTCAATAAACGTGGAAATTCAGATACAAAAGAGCGTATTGCTTTGATTCAACGCTTTATCTCCATTTTTGGTAAAGATCGTATTGTGAATGTGTTTGCAGACAGAGAATTTATCGGTGAGAAATGGTTTACATGGTTAATTGAAAATGACATTAACTTCTGTATACGTGTTAAAAAAACTTTATTGTGACCAATCACTTAGCCAAGAATCATAAAATTAGTGATTTATTTCGTCATCTTCAAGTTGGTCAAACTGAATGTCGTAAACGACGTATTTGGGTTGGTCGAGTGAAACTGTATATTAGTGCGCTACGATTAGAAGATGGAGAGCTTTTACTTGTTGTTTCTCCTATGTTTAATGCTTCTGCTATTCGTGATTATGCATTACGCTGGGAAATCGAAACGTTATTTAGTTGTCTCAAAGGACGTGGATTCAATCTTGAAAATACTCGTTTAACAGACCCTAGACGAGTCAAGAAATTGATAGCAGTGCTAGCTATCGGTTTCTGTTGGTGCTATTTAACAGGTGAATGGCAACATGATCGGAAAAAAGCGATAAAAATAAAGAAGCATGGACGACTTTCAGTAAGTTTATTTCGCTACGGTTTGGACTATGTTCAAATGGCTATTCTACGTTTGATTGGTTTTGGAAAAAAAGAAGAATTTAAGAAAGTGCTAGCAATTTTAAGAAAGAAAAAGCCTGATAGGACAAGGATCCTATGAAATTTGTCGTGTACAGAGGCATTTTTTATAAATTTTTAGCAAATAGTCGATATTTAATTAACCCGAATCGCGGATAAGAAATTGACTTGAAAAATATGAGGACTAGAGCCATCAGTTGAGTTACCACACAAAACTCACAACTCTATCCTCATGTTTAATAGTACCGAATTATTTTGCGTAATTG
>NZ_VPDJ01000050.1:0-4886 GCF_013417755.1 Acinetobacter sp. YH12231 | reverse complement strand
TTGAAGTGACTTTAGAGAATGGTGCAAAACTTGAATCTAAAACAGTGATTCTTTCAACAGGTGCACGCTGGAGAGAAATGAACGTTCCGGGTGAACAAGAATACCGTACTCGTGGTGTTGCATACTGCCCACACTGTGACGGTCCATTGTTTAAAGGTAAACGTGTTGCGGTGATCGGTGGTGGTAACTCAGGTGTAGAAGCAGCGATTGACCTTGCTGGTATTGTAGAGCATGTAACACTTGTTGAGTTTGATACTAAGCTTCGTGCTGACCAAGTCCTTCAAGACAAGTTAAATAGCTTACCGAATACCACTGTGATCATGAATGCATTGTCTACAGAAGTAGTTGGTGATGGTTCACAAGTGACTGCACTGAACTATAAAGACCGTGCAACAGATGAAATCAAAACGATTGAATTGGCCGGTATCTTTGTACAAATTGGTTTGTTACCAAATACTGATTTCTTAAAAGAAACAGCGGTTGAACTTTCAAACCGTGGTGAGATCGTAATTAACGAGCGTAACGAAACCAATGTGAAAGGTGTATTTGCTGCAGGTGACTGTACAACAGTACCGTACAAACAAATCATCATTGCAACAGGTGAAGGCGCGAAAGCTTCATTGTCTGCTTTTGATTACATCATCCGTTCGGGTCAATAAAAGAAAGGCCAGTGTGTTTCGAGAAACACGCTGGCCGCGCTGAATGTTGTCATTTGAATATTATTTTTCTTAATATTCTCGTTTTACAGGAACTTTGGATGCTAACACCGGAGTTCCTTTTTTTGTCTGCAAAATTAGGATTCAAAAATGTCCCCACACATTTTGAATCCTATTCGTTGCCCAGCTATTTTTGTTTTACAACCTTATTTTTATACTTTCCCCAAGGTTGTTTCTCTATAAAATATAAAGCGGAGTAAGCAATTAATATACCAATCACATCACGAATTTAAGATTTAAATAAATTCAAGCCTTTAAACTTCTCCATTAACTGCTCATCTGTCTCCACATGTTCAGGATGAGGCACAATGCACTCAATCGGACAAACTGAAACACAAGTTTGGTGCGCATAGAAACCGACGCATTCAGTACAACGTGCGACATCGATTTCATAAATCTTTGAGCCTTCATAAATGGCATCATTGGGACATTCAGGTAGACACATGTCACAATTGATGCATTTGTCTGTAATCAACAAAGCCATAAAGTAAACTCAAGCCTGATAAGCTAAAGTTGAAGCCGAAATATCCACTGTCGAATTGGGTAAGTTACGAATCAGTAAGGCGTATCGCATATCCACATCGGCAGGTACAGGAATATCCACGATATGACCTGAACCTTTGGCATCGTCGATTAGATTACCTTTTTTATCTTTCATTTCAGTTAAAACGAAGGTGATGTTGCCTGAAGTGGTCATCAGTTCTAAAGAATCACCTACAACAAAACGGTTTTTCACTTCGATTTTAAGAGAGTCACCATTGCGTTCTAAGACTTCACCTACAAACTGTTGATGATCAAAACGTGAAGAGCCGGTTTCATAGTTTTGATATTCACTATGTACATGGCGGCGTAGAAAACCTTCGGTATAACCACGGTTCGCAAGACCTTCAAGCTGAGACATGAGAGCAGGGTCAAATGGTTTACCAGAAAGGGCATCATCGATGGCTTTACGATAAATTTGAGCGGTACGCGCACAGTAGAAATAAGACTTGGTACGGCCTTCAATTTTTAAAGAATGAATGCCCATTTTGGTTAAACGGTCAACATGCTGTACAGCACGCAAGTCTTTCGAGTTCATGAAATAAGTGCCATGTTCATCTTCTTCGGCAGCAAACATGTCTTCTTCATTGCGTTGTAATAAAACCGGCTCGCCGAATTGGTGTTGTTCTAGGGCGTGTTGCTCATCGGCATTTTTATTATTGCAGCATGATGATTCTTTAATTTGTGTGACTGGAATAACATCACCAGTTTCATCTTCAACTGCATCGTGAATTTTATAATCCCATCGGCATGCATTGGTACATGCACCTTGGTTTGCATCACGTTTATTCATATAGCCAGAAAGTAAGCAACGACCGGAGTAAGCCATACATAATGCACCATGTACGAAAACTTCAATTTCCATATCAGGTACATTGTGTTTAATTTCTTCAATTTCTTCGATTGATAATTCACGTGACAGAATGACACGTGTCAGTCCCATATTTTTCCAAAATTTAACCGTTGCCCAGTTCACCGCATTGGCTTGGACAGACAAATGAATGGACACTTCTGGAAAATGTTCACGCACCATCATGATTAGACCAGGGTCAGACATGATCAGTGCATCAGGATTCATGGCAACCACAGGTTCAAGGTCACGGATGAAATTTTTCAGTTTTGAGTTATGCGGTTGGATGTTTACCACCACATAAAACTTTTTCCCTAAGGCATGAGCTTCTTCAATGCCAATTTTTAAATTGTCATGGTCGAAAGCATTATTGCGCACACGTAAGCTATATCGCGGCTGACCTGCATACACGGCATCTGCGCCATAAGCAAAAGCGTAGCGCATATTTTTTAAAGAGCCAGCAGGTGAGAGGAGTTCGGTTACGTGTTGAATCGTCATGTCAATAAAGGCATAAAAAATTTATGGCTTTATTGTAGTGATCTAAAAAAAGGATTCAACCAAGTATTTTAGTTGGGTTTTCAAGATATTCCGTTTTCCAAATGTTTTAAAATTTGGCAATCATTAATTTGACTGGTTTCATTACAACTGGCACGGAGCTTACTTAACTGTATTTTAAAATTTTCTAATTCTTTAATTTTTTCAGAAACTTGACGAATGTGATTGTCAATTAATTCATTCACAGCATGACAGCTTTGCGTAGGGGATTGCTCAAGTTCAAGCAGGGTTTGAATCTCGGTGAGAGAAATATCGAGGTTTCGACAGCGCTTAATAAAAACCAAACGTTTGTACATTTCTTCATCATAATAGCGATAATTGTTGTCTGCGCGGAAGCTAGGTTTCAGCAGTTTTTTCTTTTCATAAAAGCGAATACTGTCAATGCTTACCCCAGATTTGGTGGACAATTCTTTAATCAAATAATGTTTTTGTACGTTCATGCTTGACCTTGGAGTGAGTCCATAGTTTTGAATAAGAGTAATACAAATCCATTGATTTTAAAATTGGAGCACATTTATGGCATGTACATGTAGTCATGAGCCAGCACCAAACAAACCCAACAGTAAATTTCGTATCGCACTTTGGATTGCCTTAATCATTAACGCCATGATGTTTTTGGTGGAGCTGATTGGTGGGGCTTATGCACATTCTTCTGCGCTTTGGGCGGACTCGCTGGATTTCTTTGGTGATGCTGTAAATTATGGGGTTTCATTAGCCGTGCTTGGCGCCAGTTTATATTGGCGTGCAACAGTTGCCTTGGTGAAAGGTTTTGTCATGGCAGCGTTTGGGATCGTTGTGATTGCCAAAGTGCTCTATGCCTATGCCAATGGGATCGCTCCTGAACCAATCACCATGGGTGTGATTGGTATTCTGGCCTTAGTCGCTAATGTCATCTGTGCATACGTCTTATATGCCTTCCGTGAAGGTGACTCCAATATGCAATCCGTTTGGCTATGTAGCCGTAATGATGCGATTGGTAATGTCGCAGTGATCTTGGCTGCAGTCGGGGTGTTTGGTACAGGCAGTCTATGGCCAGATTTGATCGTGGCCGCAATCATGGCGATCTTAGGTTTAACGGGTGGTTATCAGGTGATTCGAAAAGCACTGCAAGAGCGTAAGCAAAAAGATATTCTGAGTACCCCTTGCTCTTAAAATACTTACTCTTAAATCCACCGTTAATGGCATTCATTTTATCCATGTTTTTAACGCAGATGAATAGTCGTTAAATCGCTAGTTGAAATTAAAATAGCAGTCAGTTTTATACGAAATTTTCCTGACTGCTAATTCGATAAATCATCTGAAATCAGACTGTATTTAATAGGGTGCTGAGGTTTTATCTACAGACTCCAATTAAGTTATGCTTTACAATAGCGCGCGAAAATCATGTTTAAAAATTAGGTTTTCTACCTTGAAAGCTTTATGTTTAGGCCCCATTGGTGCATCAGGTAAATTAAATGTCGAAAAAGCAAGACATCATTAACGTTGCGCTCCAACTCTTCAATTCTTATAGCTATAACTCGATTGGTATAGATCGAATTATTGGGGAATCGGGCGTTGCTAAAATGACGTTTTATAAATATTTCCCCTCTAAAGCCAAATTAATTGAAGAATGTCTCGTGATTCGAAATCTTAATTTACAGGAATCACTTGAAGCTGCTATTGCAAAATGTGATCCAGAAGACCATCTTTCGCATATTAAAACCATTTTTGCTTGGTACGATGCTTGGTTTCATACTGCAGATTTTAATGGTTGTATGTTTCAAAAAGCAGTAGAAGAAATATCTAAAGTTTATCCTTCGTCAGTACAAACTGCGATCGATTATAAAGACTGGCTTAAATCAAAACTAAGTACTGCCTTGCAAAATCTGGGCATTCAGCAAACTGAACAACTCGCTGCATTTCTGTGTAGTATTTTGGATGGCATGACCATCCAAGCCCAAATTGACCCCAACCAAATGCATTTAGCAGATTATTGGAAGCGAGTTGAAACCTTAATTCGTTTGGAATTGACCGCTTAAAATTTGCTTGTAGGCATCGGGGTTTTTAAATCTAGCGACGACTTATTTGTAATGATTAACCATCAATTTTTTTCACATGCTTTAGGGTCTGTTGACATTTGTTGATTAAAAAAATAGCGAGATAGTAAAATTAAATCGCCAAACCCAATTTTACACTCGCTATGCCTCGAACAATGCTAAATGATCAACACTGGTCCAAGTTACTTG
>NZ_VPDJ01000049.1:0-4923 GCF_013417755.1 Acinetobacter sp. YH12231 | reverse complement strand
GCTTTGGACAACTGCGCTTTGATGACACCACAGGACAAATTTCGACACAATTACAAAGTACCCATGGTGCTACCCAGCTCAACCTCGGTAACCTCAGTCATCCCAAAGAAACCGCAGAAAGTGCAGGGCGAGGTGAAGGCTTTGAACTGAGAACCGACCAATGGGGCGCAGTACGTGCAGGACAGGGGCTACTTGTCAGCACACACCCACAACAACAAGCAGCGGCAATGCACCTCGACGCACAAGCGGCGAAAGAACAAATCGAAGCCAACTTAAACAGCAGTAAAGCCTTAAGTGAAGTGGCGAAAAATCAACAAACTGACCCACTTGAAGTCTTGGATAATTTAAAAAACTTCCTTCGGCAAATCGAAAAAGGCAGTAAAGAAAAGGCGGATGCCTTTAAACAAGCCTTAATGATTTTATCTGCACCAAACTCAATTGCTGTAAGTAGTCAGGAAGATGTTCATCTTTCAGCAGATGGACAGATCAGCCAAAGTGCAGGGGATAGCATCAACCTCAGCAGTCAAAAATCCTTAATTGCCCATGCACAAAGCAAGATCAGTCTATTTGCAGCACAAGAAGGCTTACGAGCTTATGCAGGCAAAGGCAAAGTTGAAATCCAAGCCCAAGGAGATGGGGCAGATCTGATTGCCCGAAAAGGTATTCAAATTATTTCCACGGAAGATGTAGTTTATATCACCAGTCCTAAAGAAATAATCCTGACTGGAGGCGGATCACAGCTCAAGATTAATGGTTCTGGCATATTCCCTACCACGGGTGGAAAGTTTGAGGTTAAGGCCGGGCAGCATTTATTTACAGGTGGAAGTACGGCTCAACCAAAAAATATTACTTTACCATTATTAGGTGAAATGCAAAATTGGATGGAATTGAACTACCATTATGATGATTTATCACCAGTTAAAGGGGCTCCTTTTAAAGTCTTTTTTGAAGATGGAAGTTACAGAGAAGGTACTTTAGATGATAAAGGGTACGCTAAATTAGAAAATGTACCTAAAGGAAAATCTGAAATTTATTATGGGGAAGATCCGTCAGAGTTTAAAAAAGACATTCCCGATGACCTAGATGCAGAAATTGAAGATACAGACACTATTGACGATGATATTTGGTCACTATTAGATGAAGAAGCATATCAAAAACTTACAAATAACTTACAGAATGGAGCGAAATAATGGGCTCTGTCGCTAAATATAAACGTTCTGTAGATTCTGTTCCCGGTGGATGGCTACAAAGTTTAAAAAAAGACACTATGACTTTCTTTAAAGGTGAAAGTACTGGTGGTTGGGCAATTTTAGCGGAGACGGTAATTGGGTGTGTACCTGTTTTAGGTCAATTGGTAGACGCGAGAGATATTATTAAAGCGATTATCATTTTATCTGCAAATCCAGCTAGCCCTGCTGGATGGTTTGATCTTATTACAGCATTAATTGGCTTAGTTCCAGGTGGTGGGGATGCTGTCAAAATGTCATTAAAAAGTGTCAAAAAAGGCGCTTTACCAATGGATAGTATTTTAGATGGTATCCGAAAACTAGGGAAAGGTGATCCTGAGCAATTGATACGTAAGTGTCTAGATCTAAATGCATTACAAAAAAATTTGGATAAGATACTGACAAACCCTAAAGTATTAAATCAGCTAAGCCCTGAAGCTCGTAAAAATGTTGATCAGATTCGAAAAAATTTAGGTAAACAATTACAAGAATTTAAAAAGGAAGTTGATGGCTGGCTAATAAAAAGTAGAAAAACTTCAGCAGATGCAAATAAAAATTCTAAGAACCAAACAAATAAGCCAAATTCTCCAGCAAATGGTGGACAAAAAGCAAACAATACAAATCAGGGCAAATCTAACAGTACCAATAATTCGTCAATAGGCCAAACAGCTATAACTAATTTATCTAATAAATTTAAAGGTATTCTAGGTGAGCATATGGCAGATTACTATTGCCAAGAAATTAAAGGCTGGGGAACTTCAACACATGATAAGATAGGAACGAAAAACTCTCATAAATTGAATGATAATGGGGAAATGGTAAATCTATTTTCTATTAAAAGTAGAGGGCGTGGTATAGATGGAGTTTGGAAGAAAAATAATAATGACGCAAAACCATATGCAATTATTGAGGCTAAATGTAGCCAAAATCCTGCTGCTTCACTTAGAGATTTATTAGGTGATGCTAATGATAAAAATGGTATTGATAAATCAATACCTCAACAACAACAAAGATCTGGCAGAACTTCTAGAAACCGTACTAACACTAGTTCAACTAATCGTAATCTAACTTTAGGTGGCGAAAAATATAGAGATTCTAGTGGAAAAGTAGTTCAAATGAGCCATCATTGGATAACAAATCGTCTTGTTAAATCAGTAGGAATTAAGCTAGCTCCAATAATATTGAAAAAAAGAAGATATGAAAGATATGTTATTTTTTTTAGTGGATTGCAGGTAGTAGAACATGCTGTTGCATTAATTAAATTCTTATCTAAACAAACAGTAACTGATAAAGAACATTCTATTCATACAGCTACAAAGGTTTGGACTGATAAAGACATTAGTATCGTTGTTAATAATAAATAATTGGAAATTTATTTATGATGGAATTTAAGTTTAATCGTAGACAACAATTTTTAGATGAAAGTTACTATCAATCTACAAGGAGTGAGCTTGTCAGCGCCATAGAAAGTTTTTTAAGTGAATCAAATGATGATGATGATATCGAAGCAGGATGGATAGACTCTTATTCGATAGCGTCTAGATATCAGTTTGATTTGCTTATTTTGGACTATACTGCTGGTAAACCGATTGAGTATTTACGCTTAGAATTTGATAAAGTAATTGAATTATTCAAGGAACTCTCTTTAAAACAAAGAGCCTATTATAAAAATAATAATTTTAGTGTTTTTGACATCGAAATTTTAGATGACTATTGTGTATATATATGGATTATCAGCCTTTGTTATTTATTAAAAAGAACTGATTTACTACCGTTGGTAGCTAACCTTGTTGATGGAGAGGATCAAGAAAATGGAGGGAAAGATTGGATTGTAGAGGAATTTTTGGCTTTTAATGACGATAACCGTTTTGATTGTTCAGATGTCCTTTTTTCAAATCCTTATTTTGAGTTATCCAATGCATTTGTGACCCAAGATAATAAAGTTTCATTCAAGCATTTAAACAAATTTTTAAAAAAATGGTATAAAGATTTATCTGGAGCTCCATGGCATGATACCCATAAATCAGAGGGTGGATATTATGGATATTGGGCTTTTGAAGCAGCTTGTGCTGTTATTCTATTAGAAATAGAAAATGATAAAGAATTTCATGAATACCTCTATTATCCTAAAGACTTAATAGAGTTCTATCGTACATTTAAACCTAGTAGTGCTGAAATTGACCTCCTAACTAAATATCAAAAAGTATCAATTCAAGCAGGTAAAAAATGTCCTCAATCAGGTTATTGGTTCAGTGTAGCCAAGGAAAACACTCGTAAATACTTTAAACAAGGGGAAATATTCCCTGATTTTGAAAGTGATTGGGGGGATGTATATTGGCAGTTTGACGGTGAAGAATAAGTGAAAATATGCCCTTCGGGGCAGTTTTTGGGCATAAAATGGATTTAGTTAATATAAAAAGACAACAATTTCTTACACCTCAAATGTATGAAACATTAAAGGCGGAAACTCTGAACACTATTGAAACTTTTAAAGTAAATCCTACAGGTGTTGGTGATTCAATAGAAGAAAGATGGGTATACTCTTATGCTATCGTAGCAGAGGACTATTTAAATCTGCTTATATTGGAATATACAGCTGGCAATAGTTTACCTTTTATTAGAAGCCAAATTGAAATAGTTATTGACTATTATGAGCAATATGGAAGTAAATTAAGAAGTTATCATAAAAATATAAACTTACCAGTTTTTGAATTATTTACTATTGATGGCTATTGTCCATGTATTTGGTTAATCAGTTTGTGTTATTTACTCCACCGAAAGGATTTGCTACCTAGAGTTGCGAAATTAATTGACGGAGAAATGAGAGAAAATGTTGCTCAAGATTGGCTAATTGAAGAGTATTTATCTTTTTCAGATGAAAATAGATATGATTGTTCAACAGTATTAGTACCAAAACCTTACTTATTATTATGTGAAGCCTTTTCAAATCAAGATAATGAAATTTCTTTAGCTTTTGTCCGTAAGTTTTTAAAGAATTGGTACAAAGATTTATCAGGTGCGCCTTGGCATGATACTCATAAATCAGAAGGTGGCTATTATGGATACTGGGCTTTTGAAGCAGCGTGCGCTGTTATTCTGTTAGAGATAGAGAATGATACTGTCTTACATGAATACTTATATTACCCTAAAGATTTGGTTGAATTTTATCACAAATTCAAGCTCAAAACTTCAGTAATAAATTTTCTTGAAAATCATAATAAATTTTCAATTAAAGCTGGGGAAAAATGTCCTCAACAGGGTTATTGGTTTACAGTTGCTAAAGTGAACTCACGTCAATACTTTAACTTGGGAGATGTTTTTCCTGATTTTGAAAGTGATTGGGGCGATGTGTATTGGCAGTTTGATGGTGAAGAGTAATTTATGCCTTCGGGACTTGATAATATTGGATCTCTAAAAAAAGAAGTATTAATTAAAAGAATATTTTATGAGCACAGCACAAGTTTATTTAAATGATGAGGAAATAGAAGAATTAGTTCGAGATATTCCTCTTGATACATCAATAATTTATGGGGAAGAAAAAAAAGAGTTCGGAGTTTGCCCTTATATTACATTTTATATTAGATCTCTTTCATAAATCAAAAAACGATCTTCTTTTTGGTTAATATTTGCACTCCGGATTTCTTAGCATTCGTGCATAATCTGCGGATGAAATACATCGATTCAAACAAGCTTTCTG
>NZ_VPDJ01000048.1:0-7581 GCF_013417755.1 Acinetobacter sp. YH12231 | reverse complement strand
AAAATTTAACATAAAATCTCATATACGAAATTCGGGTGTTAGAACCCATTCAAAGTGTACTCATCAGTACACTTTGAAATTTTGATATAAAAAATTTAACATAAAATCTCATATACGAAATTCGGGTATTAGAACCCATTCAAAGTGTACTCATCAGTACACTTTGAAATTTTGATATAAAAAATTTAACATAAAATCTCTTATGCGAAATTTAGGTCTTATCCCAAATAAATCCATTAAAAAGATCTTTATCTTTCTGCTTATTTTCTTCGGTCTTATTTTCCGTATTTAAAAATTGCTCAAAATCGGCTAATTGCTGCTTAAACGATTCATCATTTTTTAATTTATTTAAAGCCCAAGCTCCCAGTAGAATTTTACGTCTCGTATCATCTTTTCTTTGTTGATCAGAAACTTTCTTTTTTTCACGTGCAATGGCAGCTTTTTTCTGTTCTTTTAGCTGTCTTAAGCGTTCTTCTTGCTTTGCAATTTTTTGCTCTAAATTATCAACACTCATACCATCACCGTATCAAGGAATCCCCCTCAAGCATAGGTCTGTTTGAATTGAAATTCAAGACAGCCCATGCTATCGTGGTTTTCCCGAAGGGCGCACTTAGCCATTGGATTTCATCCAATGGTGCGACAAGGGGTAAATCCCCTTTGTAATCCCCTGACCAACATATACATGTTGGTAATTTCGATAAATCGAAATAAAGAGCAAAAGCAAAATGGCGATATATCATTTTTCAGTTAAAACGATTAGTAGAGGTAATGGACGATCGGCCGTTGCTTGTGCTGCATATCGTTCAAGTGAAAAATTGGTATGCGATTTTTATGGAAAAGAACAAGACTACACAAGAAAAACTGGTGTCGAATTTACAAAAATCTATGCACCTGAAAATACAAATACTGAGTTACTCAAGCGCCAAACACTTTGGAATGAAGTCGAAAAGGTTGAACGTAGAAAAGATGCATTACTTGCAAGAGAGTTTGAGATTGCATTTCCCAGTGAGTTAAACGCTGAACAGCGTGAAAATATGCTCAATGAACTTTGCCGAAACCTCGTTAAAAAATACGGTGTCATCGTTGATGCTGCTATTCATGCACCTCATACAGACAGTGGAAGTGATGAACGCAACTACCATGCACACATCATGTTCACAACCCGAAGTATTAATGAGCAGGGTGGCTTTTCAGCAAAAAAATATAGGGACTTCAGTCGTGACAATGGCACAGAAACTGTAAGCCACTGGAGAGAATCATTTGCAGAGTTATGCAATCATCACCTGGAACAAAATGGATTTGATGAACGTGTCGATCACAGAAGTTATGAAGACCAGGAAAGTGACCTAGAAGCAACTCAGCACGAAGGTCCTCAAGCGACATACCTCCGGAGACGAGGGATATTTACAGAAATTAGTCTGAAAAATGATGAAATTAAGCTACGTAATTTAAAAATCAAAAAGGTCATCGCACTGGATGAAAACATCAAAGTATCTGAGGATCTTGTTCAAAAAGTACGAAGTGAGCTTCAGTTTCAATACTCTCAAGCTGAGTATTCAGAAAAAACTTCTCAGAAACTTTATGAATTCCAAAATGAAGAATTATCAAAATTAACAACAAAATTAGACACGATGAGTTCTGCAATATCAGAACTACGCAAAAAAGAGCCTTTATTTTTTAAAACAAAATGGATCAATCAAATAAATGACCTGATCGACCAACACAACACCCAACTAGACATCCAAAAGCATATTTCTGGTCTTAGTGAAATAGAAAAAAAAGAGAGATATTCTGATCATTTAAATAAATGGACAGAAGAAAATCAGCTGCTCCAGCCTAAAAAGTCTTTTGCAAAATTTGACGAACCGAACATCACTGTTAAACAACGAAAACTTAATGATCAAATTTCAAATATAGATCATCAAATTTCTGAAATATCACGCAGAGAAACTGAGTATCAAGAGTATGTACGCGATCAAAGACTGGAGATCATAAATAGTTATATATTTGAAGAAGATAACTATGGAAATAAATACTTTAGTCCTCAAAATGGTGAAAAACAAAAGCGACTATATGCAGAAGAAATGGAAGATCTAAAAATCCAAGAATTGCATGCGGCTTTTACAAAAAAAATTGAGACCGAAGCGCAGCAAGAGTTTTCCCAAAAAAGAGCAATACAGCTCGAAAACGACCGAAAAGATCGTGAATCTAGAGAACAGCAGTTACGTAAAGAACGAGAGCAACAAGAACAACGCTATGCACAAGAACGAGAGCAACAAGAACATTTGGCATTTGTAAGACGCCAAGAACAAGAAAAACAGCAGAGAAATGAGCCTAAAAAGCCAGAAAATGACAATAACCATGACTACACGCCTTAGAAATCCCATTTAAGCGCAAAAAAACGGGGGTTTTAGCGACTTTTGATAGAAATACAGTAAAACTATAGTTGATAAAAATAAAATCGCTTAGAACGCAAATGAGAGCCTTTTAGCGAGTATCTACGAGCGACACAACGAAAGTTTGCTTATTCCCCCTCTGAAAAACCGTTTTTTATTGAATTACTGGGGACAGTGATTAGCGAGTGTCTACGAGCGAAGTATTGATGCTTTTGCTCGTCAAAAAGCATGAGCATAGCGAATGCATTATTCATGTTTTGCTTTTTGAATCCTTGATCATATATGCAAAAAACTGCCCCCCACGAAGCGAGTGAAACGAGCTTCAATAGAGTACGAGCTTTAGCGAGTACCAAGGGCAGTTTTAATAACTCACTTTGGAAATAAATTCCCTTTTATTCTTTTAAAAAGCTTTTAAAAGCTTTTAGACCCCCCTATAAACCACGCCTAGCAATGCTTTCAGACTTTAAAAAACTACTTTTACCGGACATTAAACTACAAATGCCGGACAAAATGGACTTAAAAAACTACTTTTACCGGACATAGAAACTACTTTTACCGGACATTAAACTACAAGAAAAAGTTTGTAGTTTTGTTAAAAAACTACAAAAATAGTAGTCAAAAAATAAACGACAATGTATGTTTAAGCTACATAAATACCAATGTAGTTAGTTAGTTTTTTGGGGTTGTAGTTATATGGACGAAAATAAAAAAACATATCCTCTGAGCTGGGTTGTTATGCAAAACAATGTTCAAGAATGCTTTAAGAGTATGAACATTGATGAAAAACGAATGTTAATACTTGCTAGCCCAATTGCTAGAACCACTGATGCAACTGAAAAAGACCGAATTATGATTACGGCAGAAGAGTTTGCTAGAGAATGTGGCATTAAAACGCATTCCGCATATACGCAGTTAGAACTAGCCAGCAAGAATCTACTTAAAAGAAATTTCTCTTATAACAATGAAAGAGGAAAAAAGGTGCTGTCGAATTGGGTGATTGATTGCACTTATGAAGACGGAGGGATAGCTATACGTTTCCCTGAAATCGTTCTACTGATGTTAAAAGAGTTTGATAAATTAAACCCTTATACAAAATATAAAAAAGATATCGTACTAAGTTTGAAAAAAGATTACTCATTCGATCTTTATCATTTAGCTAAAAAGCATCAAGCAATGGGACAATTTGAAATGTCCTTAGAACATATAAAAAATGAGCTGGGTTTGCCCAAATCTTATGACAAACTCTGTAATTTAAAAGACCGAGTAATGAAGCCTTCATTAAATGAGATTACAACTAATACAGATATTGAACTCACTTATGAAAATGTAAAAAAAGGGCGTTCAGTAGTTGGCTTTAAATTTATAGTGAAAGAAAAACCTAAGCCAAAATTAATAGCGCCTCAGCGAGATCAAAGAACTATAGATATGTTCTGCAATTTATCTGATGCTCAAATTAACAAGTACAGCACTATTTTATCTAAACTTTCTGAGCTATCAGACCTCAGTAATTTCCCAGACTACCCGACATTTGCCCTCTGGATTAGTGGCATCTTACGAGATCCGAAAAGTGTAAGAGAGGAAACAACAAAACGGATTTTTAAAGCTCTTCATAGCAAGACGGATTTTAAACCATGAGAACTAAGGCTGAATTAGATGCAATGAGTCATCAAGAACTCAAAGATTATGAGCAAAGTTTACTTGCTCTGTGGACACCAAGAATGGCTATTGAAAGTGACATTGAAAGGTTAAGCACTCATCACAGCGAATTATTAGAGGTTTTTAATCAATTAAAGAATCCGGATGCACCTAAAAATTCACGTTTAAAAGATTCAATCTTGTCTCTGAAATATAAAATCGAATCGCTTGAAGGTAAGTTGAGTGATCTTATTCAAGATAATCGCTTAAATTCTGCAGATTGAATTATTCAGTTTATTTAATCAAAATCGTGGAACATTGATTAAAGACTAGGCGTGGAACGTGAAAAGTAATAAAAAAAGCCCAGTCATTGACGACTGGGCTAGAAAATTGAAACTACAGCGTTGAATTTTCACGAGAATTATAACAAATTTCGTATAAGGTGTATTATGTTAATTTTAGAAAATCTTCACTACTATTATTTTAAAATAAGCCTTATATCCAAGCATAAAACAAGGTTGTCTAGACTTCTTTTAACAGTAAAGTTATCATAAAACTGAATTTTATTTTTTAGGTAAGTTTATGCATTCTATCCGCATTCGTTAAGACACAACTATTTGCATAGTGACACTATTTTATAATGGTGGGCTTTTGTTGTGTCTTTAAGAATATATGCGGATATATAAAGTAAAAGTATGCTTAATTTATAAGTATGCTTTTAGTGCATAGTTTCCAGTTATAACTTAATTGACTAGCTATTTGTCCACCCTGTGGATGAATAGCTTTTTTTTTGGGAGGACACTGTGATGCTAGCTTTTGTTTTCACCTAAATCCTGTTTGCTGCATAAAAAATTTCAAGAGCTAAACAGGAGTAAATAAAAATGAGTTTAATTATTAAAGCGAGAAACATACGCTTGGATTATGCTGGGCGTGATGTTTTGGATATTGATGAATTGGAAATTCACTCTTATGACCGTATTGGTCTTGTGGGTGATAACGGAGCAGGAAAGAGTAGTTTACTCAAAGTACTTAATGGCGAAATTGTTTTAGCCGAAGCGACATTACAGCGTTTTGGTGATTTTGCACATATCAGCCAACTGGGCGGAATCGAAATAGAAACGGTCGAAGACCGGGCAATGTTATCTCGCCTTGGTGTTTCCAATGTACAAAACGACACAATGAGTGGCGGAGAGGAAACTCGTGCAAAAATTGCTGCCGCATTTTCCCAACAAGTACATGGCATTCTAGCGGATGAACCAACCAGCCACCTTGATCTCAATGGAATAGATCTACTTATTGGTCAACTTAAAGCATTTGATGGAGCATTACTTGTTATCAGTCATGACCGATATTTTCTTGATATGGTTGTAGACAAGATATGGGAGTTAAAAGACGGTAAAATTACGGAATATTGGGGTGGTTACTCGGATTACTTGCGTCAAAAAGAAGAAGAGCGACAACACCAAGCCGTAGAATATGAGCTGATGATGAAGGAACGGGAGCGATTAGAATCTGCTGTGCAAGAAAAACGCCAGCAAGCTAATCGATTAGACAATAAGAAAAAAGGAGAAAAATCCAAAAACTCTACCGAAAGTGCTGGACGACTTGGGCATGCAAAAATGACTGGCACCAAGCAAAGAAAACTGTATCAGGCAGCTAAGAGTATGGAAAAGCGTTTGGCTGCATTAGAAGATATTCAAGCACCAGAGCATTTGCGTTCTATTCGTTTTCGTCAAAGTTCAGCCCTAGAACTGCACAATAAGTTCCCGATTACGGCAGATGGTCTGAGCTTAAAATTTGGTAGCCGTACTATCTTTGATGACGCTAACTTTATAATACCGCTTGGCGCTAAAGTCGCTATAACTGGATCGAATGGAACAGGGAAAACGTCCTTGTTAAAAATGATATCAGAACGTGCTGATGGATTAACCATATCTCCAAAAGCTGAAATTGGCTACTTTACACAAACAGGATATAAATTTAACACGCATAAATCTGTGCTCTCCTTTATGCAGGAAGAGTGCGAGTACACAGTTGCGGAAATTCGTGCAGTATTGGCTTCAATGGGGATCGGAGCGAATGATATTCAAAAAAACTTATCCGACTTATCGGGAGGTGAAATCATCAAACTGCTTTTATCCAAAATGCTTTTAGGAAAATATAATATTTTGCTTATGGATGAACCAGGAAACTATCTTGACCTAAAAAGTATTGCCGCATTAGAAACAATGATGAAGTCCTATGCAGGAACTATTATCTTCGTATCTCATGACAAGCAATTGGTCGATAATATTGCTGACATTATCTACGAGATCAAAGACCACAAAATCATCAAGACTTTTGAGAGAGATTGTTAATGATAGCCAATCTAATCCGAACATTAATTATTGAACTCTTTAAAGGAAATTAAAAATGACAATTCAAGATATTCAATCACTTGCTGAAGCACACGGCTTGTTGCTTACGGACAAAATGAATTTCAATGAAATGGGCATTGATTTTAAGGTCGTTTTTGCTCTTGATACAAAGGGGCAACAATGGTTGCTGCGTATTCCTCGTCGTGATGGCATGAGGGAACAAATCAAGAAAGAAAAACGCATTTTAGAATTGGTAAAAAAACATCTTTCTGTAGAGGTTCCTGATTGGAGAATTTCATCTACAGAATTAGTGGCTTATCCCATACTTAAAGATAATCCTGTTTTAAATTTGGATGCTGAAACCTATGAAATAATTTGGAATATGGACAAAGATAGCCCGAAATACATAACATCTTTGGCAAAAACCTTATTTGAAATCCATAGTATTCCTGAAAAAGAAGTTCGGGAAAATGATTTGAAAATTATGAAACCTTCAGATTTAAGACCTGAAATAGCAAACAATTTGCAGTTAGTAAAATCTGAAATTGGTATAAGTGAGCAATTGGAAACCCGCTACAGAAAATGGTTGGATAATGATGTTCTATGGGCAGATTTCACCCAATTTATACATGGCGATTTATATGCTGGGCATGTACTAGCTTCAAAGGATGGAGCTGTTTCAGGCGTTATTGATTGGTCAACAGCCCATATAGATGACCCAGCGATTGATTTTGCTGGGCATGTAACTTTGTTTGGAGAAGAAAGCCTCAAAACTCTAATCATCGAGTATGAAAAACTAGGGGGTAAAGTTTGGAATAAACTATATGAACAGACTTTAGAAAGAGCAGCGGCCTCTCCTTTGATGTATGGTTTATTTGCCTTAGAAACTCAAAATGAAAGCCTTATCGTTGGAGCAAAAGCTCAGTTGGGAGTTATATAATTTAAAAATATGATTGCTGAGAACTGCCTTGTTTTGAAACTTGGTTGGCTTTAATTAGTTTTTAGTATTCTTTATAGAAAATGCCTCGATCAAGGGGCATTTCTAACAATCATTTAACATAAAATTTCATATACGAAATTCGGGTGTTAGAACCCATTCAAAGTGTACTCATCAGTACACTTTGAAATTTTGATATAAAAAATTTAACATAAAATCTCATATACGAAATTCGGGTGTTAGAACCCATTCAAAG
>NZ_VPDJ01000047.1:0-8295 GCF_013417755.1 Acinetobacter sp. YH12231 | reverse complement strand
TAAGACGACCAGAAGAATATGAAAGGAAGCCTAGACTCAAAGTTAAAACAGTGATTGAAGTGGTTAAACGCTATCAAAAAACAGATCCTGCTTTACTGCTTGAGCTATCCAAAATCGGGAACAACTTAAACCAAATTGCACGAGCATTGAACATCATCAAAAATGCTGATCCGCAAGAGCAACGCAAGTTAGATATTTTCAGCATTTTTTCAGTTTTAAAAGGCATTCAAACCGAGTTAGAACAAGTATTTCCTGCACTTCCGAAAATCAGCAGACAAAGCCCTGAAAGGCTTAAAAAGCAATTGTCTTCGATACAGCTTGCTGAGGAGGATGAAAGTGCATATTAAATTTTTAAATCACGGTAAAGGATCGGCCGCACACGCTTCAGCGTATGTTTTAGATAAGTTCGATCATCTTGGCAATGTTCGGGCAGGTGTTGATGTTTTGCGTGGTGATGCGACTACATTTAACGCCATCTGTGACTCAAGTCCACATTTGTGGAAGTACACCAGTGGCGTGATCGCATGGTCAAAAGAAGACAGTCCGACAGATGAACAAATAAAAGAAGTCTTAGACGAGTTTGAAAAGCATGCTTTTTCGGGACTAGATCCCTCACAGTACCACCTTTTTGCCGTGCTTCACACAGACGATGACGGCTCGAAGCATATCCACGTTCTAGCACCACGCCTAGATATTCAAAGCGGTAAATCACTCAATATTGCCCCACCCGGCCATGAAAAGCATTTTGATTCTTTACGTGATTACTTCAACACAAAGTACCAGTGGTCACGCCCCGATGATCTGCTTTTGATGAAAACGACACAAGAGCCAAACTATGTCGCAAAACTCAACGCTCAAGCTAAAAATATTTTTACAGGTCAAGATCTTGAGGCGCTTACAAAAAAGCAGTTTGGCAAGCTCGTTGATAACTACGTACAAACATTTTTAAGGACTCTGACAGTAAAAAACAGAGCAGATATTGTCCAGTGTATTGAGCAACTGGAAGGAATCGCATCGGTCAAACAAAGTAAAGAATACTTAACTGCCACTTTGAAAAGTGGCAAAAGACATCGACTTAGAGGCGACTTTTATCATGAACAATTCGAAATTAACGCTTATTCAGAGCATCTCAGAGCAGCAGCAGAAAGCCGACCAACTACAGCAGAGCTTGCAACAGCTCTCCGAAACGCTGAAAACGTTCGAGATGACTATCGAGCAAAGCGAGAGACCTATCACCAACAGCACTATACTTTTAAACGAAGTACAGCAGACAACATCGGCCATAAAATCGCATCTCAGAGCGATTTTGACCGAAATAGGGAATCTATCACCCAAAGCCATAAAATCGCTAACAGCGAGCTATACGGAGCAAATAGACGCACTGCAAACGCAGTTAGCGAATATAGACCTATCGGAAATATCAAAAGTGAAATCGAGCATAGATTCGTTTTCAACCTCAATTCACGCTCTACAGGCTCAAGTCAACAAGCAGTTGCAGAGCCTCAGAATCGACGAAAAGCTCCTGCAGAACAGCATTCAACACCAAGTACAGCAAGCGATAGAGGGGCAGAGAGAGACAATAGAGAGTCAGTTGCAGAGCCTTTTGACGGAAAAATTGGGCAACCAGAGAGCAACACACATCCTATGGGGGATGATAGCTTTTGGACTGCTGATTCTTTTAATAATTTTATATCTAGGCTATCAAGCCAATACAAATTTAAAAACAATCAAAGCACAAGAGCAAATGATTCAACAGAATTCACAAGTGATTACAAACCAGATCAACTACTTGAAACAAATACGGAACTAGATCATGCAGACCGAAATCGACCAATTTTTGACAGAGCAAAACAGCTTATTGATGCAACAAAACAACTTGTTAGCCGAGCAAAACAAGGTTTTGAGTCAACAAATCGATTCATTAAAGACCATTTTGAGCGACTACAGCGAAGTCGAGCTGAGTCTAAAGAGCAAAATCAGCAATCTGAATACAGAGAAAGAAGCACAGCAAGCCTTAATTTTGACACTGAAAGCAGAGCTTTCAAAGCTAGAGCAGGGCAACTTTTCGGAGCAGTTACAGCAAGCATTTCAAGAAAACTTGAAGACCCAATTACAAACGCAATTAGCGAGAGCATTAAATCAACTGGATTTAAACAGCATTGTCAGCGACTTGGTGAAGATAGAATTAAGACCCATTCAAATGACAATTGGCACACAGCAGGCGGACATCGAGAAAGCACTCTCGAAAATCTTGCAATTGAAAGTACCCAACAACTTTTACGAAGATTTGGAGACGCAAAGCAAGCAGATCAATACGCTTGGGGAAACTGTAGAAAGATTAATAGCGTTAATCAACAACTTGAACGACTAGAAACCACAGTAGCGGAAATTCGACTCAAGCCAAAACCGGCTACGAATTTCAGTTACTTGCGAAGTGACGGTTATTACCCCGATTACGTTGGTTATCACAAAGAACTATGCGACAAGCAACAGGAGGCCTATAACAATAAAAACCCACTACAATTGATTGATTACATAAAGAAAAAATCTAAAAATTTAGAAACGTACATTAGCCGTGCACGTTCAAATATCCACGAATGGGAATACGATAAATTTGAGAAAATGATCAAAAATGACAATCAAATGCTGAAATATCTGAAATGTGAGAAGATTTTAGAGCCTCAAAACGACCATTTGAAACAGCAAAGAGAATCATATCAAGCGTGTTTAAAGAGTTTTGAGACTATTAAAAGTGATATTTACGAAATTAAAAATCCATTGCCTAGACAGAATACTTCTCAACAAACTTATGAACCTGAGCATAAACCAAAACCTAAAAATGATTTTGAATTAGATTTTTAATCTAATTCAGCAAAACAGTAATCAGAGGGGGAATGAGCGATTTATCTTTATGTCACTCACACTCCGTTCGCTTTGTTTTTTTCTTTTTGAACCTCACAGGTTTAAACCAAGCGAGTGTCTACGAGCGATTGAGCATCATAAAAATTTCAGCAACGCCTTTTCCCTGATTACAAACTCCCTTTTAATCTAAAACGGTAAGTACAGAGCATCCCGAATGGGTGCGAACTTTGGGGCTTTTGATCTTAAAAAAGCATGAGCATAGCGAATGCATTATCAATCTTTTTGCTCTTGGTTTTGCTTTTGAAACGACACGAGCGAAGCGAGTGCCATAGCCTTTGATTTTTCCTTTAATTCTCTTTTATTCTTTTAAAAAGCTTTTAAATACTTTTAGACACCCTTCCAGACCACATATAGCAAGGCTTTCAGACTTTAAAAAACTACAAATGGCATGAACTAAACTACAAATGGCATGATTTTGGCACATTAGAAACTACAAATGGCATGATTAGAAACTACAAATGGCATGAACTAAACTACACTATATTTAATGTAGTTTTATGTTAAAAACTACAAAAATCGTGTGCAAAAATAAATCAATATGATATAAAAAACTACTTCTTGCGGAATGTAGTTTCATGGATTATAAAAAAACATACCCTGTATCTTGGGTTGTTATGCAGAATACGATTCAAGAGTGCTTTAAAAGCATGAGTATTGATGAAAAACGCTTATTAATTCTTGCTAGTCCTATAGCTCGGATAATTGATGCAACTGAAAAAGATGCAATCACCATAACATCAGAGAGCTTTGCAAAAGAATGCGGTATAAAAACCAACTCAGCGTATTCGCAAATGGAAGAAGCGAGTAAAAACCTGTTAAGACGTTATTTTTCCTATGGTGATAATAAGAAAAAAACCTACTGTAACTGGGTCATTAGAGCAATATATGAGAATGGTTCAATATCCATATGCTTCCCAGAGGAAGTTCTTTTGATGCTCAAAGAGTTCGACAAATTAAATCCATACACTAAGTACAAGAAAGACATCGTACTCAGTCTGAAAAAAGACTACTCGTTCGACCTATATCATTTAGCAAAAAAATATCAAGCTATGGGACAATTTGAAATGTCCTTAGAGCATATAAAAACTGAGTTAGGTTTGCCAAAGTCCTACGACAAGCTATGTAATTTAAAAGACCGTGTAATTAAGCCTTCATTAGATGAAATTACAGCTAATACAGACATTGAACTCACTTATGAAAACGTTAAACAAGGACGGTCTGTGGTTGGTTTCAAGTTTATTGTGAAAGAGAAGCCTAAGCCAAAACTCATAGCACCCGAGAGAGAGACAAAGACAGTAGAGCTATTTTGTAATATGTCAGATCCCCAAATTAATAAATACAGCACTATTCTATCTAAACTTTCTGAACTTTCTGATCTAAGTAATTTTCCTGACTATCCTACTTTTGCGATTTGGATTAGTGGGATTTTACGAGATCCAAAAAGTGTAAGGGAAGAAACGGCTAAACGAATTTTGAAGGCTCTACATCAAAAAACGGATTTCAAACCATAAAATCAGATTATCCATATGAGCTAACAAATCCCGTGAAACATTGCTTAAATACTAAGCGTGGAACGTGAACAATCATTAAAAAAGCCCAATCGGAGAGGGTTGGGCTTTTTGCTATACGATAAAACTATGATTTATATGAAATAAAAAGAAGCATTTCGTATAAGGTGTATTATGTTAATTTTAGTAGAACTAATAAATCTATATATTTGAAAATGTCATTTTACTCAATTAAATACTCTTCAGATATTTCACACTGTTCAACAAAAAAATGATCATGTGAAACTAAAATTACAGCGCCCTGATATTGGCTAATAGCCTGCGATAGAAGCTCTCTAGACTCAATATCTAAATGATTTTCTGGTTCATCAAGCAATAATAAATCAATACCATCAGGATAGTGACTCATTGCTAATAATGCGACTTTCAATTTTTCACCACCACTCAGTTCTGATAGTTTTAATAAAGCTTTTTCACGACGAATACGTAACTGACCTAACAAATTTCTCCACTCAACTTCAGTAAGATTGGAGTTATAAAGTGCAAGGTTTTCGATTACGGATAAATCATTATTTAATAAACTAAAGTTTTGATCTAAATACAAACATGTTCCACTAAAGAAAATATCATCACGTTGATGGGTAGAAATCAATTTCAATAAGGTTGATTTACCAATTCCATTAGCACCTTTAAGATGGATTTTTTCGCCAGCTTTCAATGCAAAATTAATTTTATTTGTTGCTGTATGGGGTAGCTTTAAATCATGAATTCTTAAAATCTCTCCTTGCTTCGTACTCTGTAAGTGGAATTCAAACTTCTGAGCTTTGATTTTTTCTACAATGGTCTGCCTATTAATCAGACTATTTTTCAAATCATCAGTTTGTCGAGTTTGTTGGGCACGTAGCTTACCTAAGCTTTGTCCAGCATTTTCCTTTTTGAAATCTAGAAAAATCTTTGCTTGAGAATTAGAATCACGAAGTTCATTGCCTTTAGATTGACGTTTATTCGCTTTCATTAAGCTATCATGTTGCCGTTGTTTTAACTGCTTTAATTCTTTTTTCTCATTATTAATAGACTGAGTTAATGCATCCATGTGTAGCTGATGCTGTTGAATGTAATGCTCATAATTACCTTTGTAGTGTTGTAAGCCTAATTCAGTTAAAGCATAAATATGTTGGACTTGATTGAGTAATTGGCGATCATGACTAATCAGGCATACACCACTAGGGTGTGCCAAAATACTCTCAATTAACCATTGTCTAGATGTTGAGTCTAAATGGTTGCTTGGTTCATCTAAAAGTAGATAGTGATCCTTTTTTAAAAACAAACGACATAAAGCCAGCTTTGTTTTTTGTCCTTCACTCAGTTTTTCTGTTGGAAAGTTCAAATCCGTAGGTAAGTCAGCATTTTCAAGTATATTTTGCCATTTTTGTGGTAAATCCCAGGTATTTTCAACTAACTCATAATCATCAAAACTAGCTGTATTGTTCTCTATACGCCGAAAAGCATGATGTAAATGATCTACCTCTAATGCTTGTGCAATATTTTCAGCATTAAGGCGTTCTAATTGTGCCAAATAATCATGTTGGATATTCCATGAAACTTGACCACTATAATGAATATCTAAAGCTTGGCTTTGATCTAATATTCTGAACAATAGGGATTTACCTAAACCATTACGTCCAATTAATGCAGAAACCTGTCCTGATAAAAGCGTAATGTTTAGCTGATCAAACATTTTCTGTGTAGAAAATTCTAAATTTAAGTTTGAAGCAATACATGCATGTTGCATAAAAAATTCCTCATGTAGAGGATATGCAAAATAGTGAAGATTAACTTATAAAAAACAATATATTATTTAGGATATAAAGTAGAGACCAAGAATATATAGCCACAAGTAGAATCTATTTTGCACATCAAAAGTTTAAAAATAATGATGAGAAAATGACTTACTTCATTGGCGTTACTCTTGGGAGGATGATTTGAATAAGGTTATTTTATAATGATAAGACAATCTGTCAAGCTTGTACTAAAGCTTCTAAAAGTTATTTAACATAATGGCGATTATACGAAATTTAGCGATTAGAAACCATTTATTACATCAAAAGTAATGAAAATGTAAAGATAATGCCTTATATTGTCTTTACATTATTGGTTTTTAGAGGAATTAACCATGTCCGCAGTCAATTTTAATATGCGTTTAGAAGAAGACTTGAGGGATAATGCAAATCATATTTTTGAAGAATATGGTTTAACAATGCCACAAGCATTTAAACTTTTTTTAAATCAGGTGGTGAAAACAAGAACTGTTCCATTAGCTTTTGACTATGCGAAAGAACCAACTCTGACCCCAACAGCAGTAGCAAAGTTGCTTCAATCTCTTAAAGAGATTGAAAATGGGGAGTACACCGAGTACGAAACAGTAGAAGAAGCAATCAAAGCCATGTCGGATGAAGCTCATGGCTAAACGAAAGATCATCGTAACCAACTCATTTAAACGAAATATTAAAAGACGTTACTTAGATTTAGTTACGGCTGAATGGGCTGAGGTACTGGACTGTTTAGTTGCTAATAGTCCATTGCCTGAAAAATACCTAGATCACCCATTAAAAGGTGGTGCTGAGTTTAAGAATTGTCGAGATTGTCACGTTAAACCTGATTTAGTCTTGATTTACAGGCTCGTAGGGGATGACATTTTAGAGTTACACCAGTTAGATAGCCATTCAGAGATTTTTGGCTAATTTTAGCTCGATGCTTTGAAATATGGCTTTAGCCATGTTTCAAAGCATCGAGCTACTTTACGCTAGTTGCACGATAAGAAAGTTTGAAAAGAAGCTAAGCATTGCATGGCCTTCAAAGAGTTCAATATGAGAATAAAAAATTTAGCTCAAATTTTTATAATTATTACATTGCTTACTGGTTGTATAGCGAAGTCCCAACCCGTATCTAACTCCATAGAGTCAGTAAAACCTATCATTTTTATTAAACATGCTAATTCTGGTTCAAGAGTAACCATTACTGGTGGGAAATTGCATGTAGATCCTTATGGTTGTATTCGGCTTGGTAGTGATACCGGTTCATTTATTATTTGGGCTAATAATCATGAGTTAGAATATACAAAGGACGGTAGGATTAGCATCACCAATAAATTTAATAATCATAAAGTTTTTATAGGTAATGAAATTATCCTTAGTGGAGGGCCGTCATCAGTAATACCAAAATCTGTTACTCGCTTTATTCCTGAAGTTTGTTCTACCTACGGCTATTGGATTGCTTCTCCCCTTTAAAAGTTATGTAAATGAGCCAGTCCCCATTTCCATCATAATTTCAACATAAAAACTCATATACAAATTTAGGTATTATTAGCTGATAAACCCTTTTTTTGATCTTTTTATATAAATCTTTCACGATATAGTAGAATACTATTAGATGACTAAATAAGATAAGCAAGCCTACCTGTATATACAAAATTCTTCGAATTTTGATATACAGGGACTTGTTAGGGGAAACCCCTAAGACCCCAAGCCCATCAAGATGGGCAAGTCAACAAAGTTGACTTAAAAGCAAAACCAAAAGCCTGTTAGTGGGATGTGTATATGCGAAATAAAACTAAAATTTTCAGACTCACAGAGTTACAGCTAGAACAACTTGAGCAGCACCTCGAAAAAGAGAACACGAATTTTACAGACTTCATTCTCTCTTTAATTCAAAGGGAAATCATGCAAGATGCTGTAACCGTAAGACGACCAGAAGAATATGAAAGGAAGCCTAGACTCAAAGTTAAAACAGTGATTGAAGTGGTTAAACGCTATCAAAAAACAGATCCTGCTTTACTGCTTGAGCTATCCAAAATCGGGAACAACTT
>NZ_VPDJ01000046.1:0-8377 GCF_013417755.1 Acinetobacter sp. YH12231 | reverse complement strand
TTGGAATAAGAGAATGGGAGTGCATGAGCTGTGGTACAGCTCATGATCGAGATATAAACTCAGCTCTAAACATTCTTGCGCTTGGGCATAAGCGTCTAGCTGTAGGAATCACCCTCTTTTAAGGGGGGGAGGATGTCAATGAGATGAATTTTCAGTCTATAATATGGGGCTCTTATTAAAGCTTGGCTCTAGTCGAGATTTACTCTCTCTTACTTTAATCTCTGGAAACATTGCAATGAATGCGGCCGCTTCACAAGACACTCCTCTCGTTGGAATTATCATGGGTTCTCAATCGGATTGGGCAACGCTAGAAAACACTGCCAATATGCTGAAACAGCTTGGCGTCCCATTTGAAGCGGAAGTTGTATCTGCACACCGAACTCCAGATCGATTATTCGAATATGCTGAAACCGCACGTGATCGTGGTATTCAAGTGATTATTGCCGGTGCTGGCGGTGCAGCGCATTTACCAGGTATGTGTGCAGCCAAGACTGACCTACCTGTACTTGGTGTACCGGTAAAATCATCAATTTTAAACGGCGTGGATTCATTACTGTCTATCGTGCAAATGCCAGCAGGTATTGCAGTTGGTACTTTGGCGATTGGCCCAGCGGGTGCGACCAATGCAGCGATCATGGCGGCACAAATTTTAGGTTTAACGCGTCCTGAAATTGCAAAGAATGTTGCAGATTTCCGTGCTGCGCAAACTGATAAAGTGGCGAGTAAAAATATTCCGGGTCAAGCTTAATTAAGGGGCATTTCTCATGGATAAAACCATTGGTATTTTTGGTGGTGGCCAGCTTGGTCGCATGATGGCGCAAGCGGCATTGCCTTTAAACATTCAATGCACCTTCTTTGAAGCGAGTACCGACTGCCCTTCTGCAGCGCTGGGTCCAGTGATTTCGACTCAAGCTGAAAATGGTTTGCAAGATTTCATTCAGAGCGCAGATGTTTTCAGCTTAGAGTTTGAAAATACCCCGTTAGCAGATGTTGATGTGTTGACCAAGAACAAAGCACTGCACCCGCCGCGTCAAGCTTTAGCGATTGCACAGCATCGTTTGTCCGAAAAAGCCTTGTTTGATGAGTTGGCTATTCCAGTTGCACCCTATAAGGCCGTGACGTCTTTAGAGAGTTTGGAAGCCGCTGTTGCTGAGCTGGGTTTACCCATCGTACTGAAAACATCGCGTGGCGGTTATGATGGTAAAGGCCAATTCGTGCTACGTAGCGCTGAGCAAATGGATCAAGCATGGGCTGAACTGGGCCCTGCTGGTGAATTGATTGCGGAAAGCTTTGTAACCTTCTCACGTGAAGTCTCAATCATTGCGGTGCGTGGTCAAGACGGTGATGTGAAAACATGGCCATTGGCGGAAAACTACCACCACAACGGCATTTTGTCGCATTCGATTGTGCCTGCGCCAAACAGCGCAGACTTACAACCAGTTGCGCAAGACTACATTACTCGCCTGCTCAATCATTTGAATTATGTCGGTGTTTTGACGCTAGAGCTGTTTGTGACAGATAAAGGCTTATATGCCAATGAGATGGCGCCACGTGTGCATAACTCTGGGCATTGGTCGATTGAAGGCGCAGTGTGTTCACAGTTTGAAAACCACATTCGTGCTGTAGCAGGTCTACCTTTGGGTTCGACTGAAGTTGTTCGTCCAACGGTCATGGTAAACATCATTGGTCAACATCCGAAATCTGAAGATGTATTGGCACTGAATGGCGCGCATTTGCATCTGTATAACAAAACAGAGCGTGAAGGTCGCAAAATTGGTCACATCACTTTAATGCCGAACGATACCGCTGAATTAACAGCTTTATGTCGTGCTTTGGCGAAAATTTTGCCGAATCCACTGGCACTTAGCGAAGATATGACCATTTAAACCTGAGTTTGAATGATAAAAAAGCGGTCATGCACATGGCCGCTTTTTTTATCGCTGTAGTTCGGGCATCATTGCGCCTCTTTGCAAAATCACACCGCTTATCGGTGAAACGACAAGAAACTATTGATCATAAAGTGTTCGTTCGTTTATAAATATTCTGCGCGAATCTTCGTATGGTTTTTTCCGTATCAATGGCCTGCGATGTGTGTGAATCAAAATCAAAAATAACCAATGTGTTTTGAATTCAAATTGTGTTTTTAAATTTAAACCATGAATTTGAATTCAAAAAATCCGATACCGAAAACAATGAATTCAAAGTTTATGAATTTAAATTTGAAAAAATGAATTCATTTCGTTGTGTTTAAATTTAAAAAATTTGAATTTAAAAGTTGATCAGACTTATTGGATCTATAAAGAGAGTCTTTTAAGAACTATAATGTTTTGATTATCAACAATAAAAAAATGAATTGTCACGCCATTTTGAATTTGTGGATAACTTTTTCTACATGCAGTTTATTTTAAATTTAAAAGTTTTGAATTTAAATTTAAACCGCTGTTTGGTTTGTAATGAATTTAAAACAAGGTTGTGGATAACTGCTTTTGAATTCAAATTTAAAAAATGAATTTAAATAAGTAGAAATTATGAATTTAAATTTACGTTTTGAACCTTTAACTTTTGCTTTGAGCTGCTATTGTTAAAGCAACAATTTAAATTCAAAAAAAGATCAAGGGTATGAAGCATCACTTAGGATTTGTTTTCGGGACTGCTTTTTTGGCAATAACTCAGGCAAATGCCGAGTTGATTATTAATGGTCAGTCTGTCAATGCGTCGAGCATGCCTGCAACAAGCAGCATTTCACCACAAAATAACTTCCAAGGTTGTTTAGCCAATTTGCGCTCGCAAGCAATGAATGCTGGTGTGAGTGCGTCAACTTATGATCGCTATACACAAAATTTAACACCTGATTATTCTGTGATTGAAAAGCTCAACTATCAGCCTGAGTTTTCAACTCCGATTTGGGACTATCTGTCCGGTCTGGTAGATGAAGAGCGTGTACAACTGGGTCAGCAGAAATTGGCGCAGCATCGTGATGTATTAAACCGTGTCGCAGCGGCTTATGGTGTGCCTGCTGAAACCGTGGTCGCGGTTTGGGGTGTGGAGAGTAATTTTGGTGATATTGCGGGTAGCTATCCTTTATTACAGTCATTGGGCACTTTAAGTTGTGAAGGACGCCGTCAAAGCTATTTCCGTGGCGAGTTTTTTGCAGCCATGCGGATTTTGCAGCGTGGTGATTTAAATGAATCTCAATTGAAAGGTTCATGGGCAGGTGCATTTGGTCATACCCAATTTATGCCGAGTACCTATGAAGAACTGGCCGTGGATTTTGATGGTGATGGCCGCCGTGATTTGGTGTCGAGTACCACGGATGCGTTGGCATCTACAGCCAACTTCCTGAAAAAGCGTGGTTGGCAAACTGGTCAGCCGTGGGGCTTTGAAGTAAAAATTCCCGAAGGAATGTCGATCAGTGGTGAAAGTCGCCGTAATAAAAAGTCATTAGATAGCTGGATGAATCGTGGTTTGCAGCGTGCCGATGGCACGCCGTTAATTCAAGGTAACCTTTCTGGATCGAGCCAAGCTGGATTAATGGCATCGGCTGGGCCAAGTGGGCCTGTATTCTTGGTGTTTAAAAATTTCGATGCAATCTACAGCTACAATGCGGCAGAGAGTTATGCATTAGCGATTGCGCATTTATCCGATCGCTTGCAAGGCAAGGGCGGCTTTAGTACGACATGGCCAACCGATGATCCTGGGACTTCACGTGCGGAACGACGTGAGATTCAACAATTTTTACTTAACCGTGGCTATGACATTGGTAAAGTGGATGGATTAATTGGAGATAAAACCCGTCAAGCCATTCGACAAGAGCAAAATCGACTGGGTTTAAGCCCAACAGGTCGGGCGGGACAGCAGATTTTACGGGCTTTTCGTAATGAACATGCCAAGGCAATGATGAATTAAGTTTGAGCTATGCTTTGTATATAGTAGTCAATCTATATAAAAGCGTGTCTATATAAAAAAGGTCTGCAATTGCAGACCTTTTTTATATGTTTTTGACTCTTAAACCGCAGTGATTGTACCTAAGATACGATAGCCAGCAGCACCCGTCACACTTGGTAAATTTGCACTGAGTTGATTGACAAAGCGCATCGCCAACCAAGCAAAGGCCGTCGCTTCCACCCATGTTGGGCTTAAGCCTAAATCTGCGGTACTTTGCACCGTCCATCCATGTTTACGTAGACGCCAGCGTAGTTGTTCTAAAAGGTGCGAATTGTATGCACCACCACCACAGACATAGACTTCACCAGTATCCATATCAGAACGGTAAATGGCTTTTTTAATGGCACGTGTGGTGAGTTTCATTAAGGTTGCTTGAATGTTTTCTGGCGTATCTTCGAGTTCGTCATATTCGAGATCTCCACGCCAATCGAGAATCTGTTCATCTAACCATTCTAGATTGAAGTCTTCACGACCTGTACTTTTTGGCGGTTCTTTAGAGAAAAACTCATGCGCTTGTAAGCGGTCGAGCAGGCTGCGAATAGGCTGACCATAAGCCGCCCAGTTGCCATTTTCATCATACGGTTGACCAGTATAACGTTCGCACCATGCATCCATTAAAATGTTGGCAGGGCCTGTATCAAAGCCATAGACATTTTCAGGTTTGCCTGCAGGTAACATACTGACATTGGCGATGCCGCCCAAGTTTAAAATCACACGGTGAATGGTGTCATGTTGGAAAAGCGCTTGATGGAACGCAGGAACTAAAGGTGCGCCTTGACCACCCGCAGCCATATCGCGGCGGCGAAAGTCTGAAATCACAGGGATTTTAGTGAGTTCGGTAATAATATTGGGGTCGCCAATTTGCAGGGTAAAACCATGTTCAGGACGGTGGCGGATGGTTTGACCATGTGAGCCAATAGCCTTGATTTGACTACGATCTAGCTGATTCTTCTCGATCAATTCATTGATGCCATGACCGATCATTTGAGCTAAAGCAACGTCTGCCTTACCCATACGATCAATTTCGTTATCATCAGGCAAAGTAAGTGCCATCAGTTCATCACGAAGGTCTGGGTCAAAGGGAAGTGTGAGCGTTGCATGAATCTCTAAAGGATCAAAAGAAGCAGCAACAATATCGACACCATCCATGCTTGTGCCGGTCATTACCCCAATGTAGATCGCTGTCATGATGATTCTTAAGCCTGCAATGTGCTGAAAAAGTGTTAGTATATCGCACAAATTGTATAACTGATCTATTTGGATTTTGTGATGTCAAATTTCCTGCCGGCTGAAGAACAACTTGCCCTCATCCAACGAGGCACACATGAGATTATTTCTGAAGAAGATCTTCTTAAGAAATTAAAGCAGAATCGCCCATTAAAAATTAAAGCGGGTTTTGACCCGACTGCACCTGATTTACATTTAGGTCATACGGTTCTGATTAATAAATTAAAAGTTTTCCAAGATTTAGGTCATGAAGTTTACTTCCTGATTGGTGACTATACAGCCATGATCGGTGACCCAACGGGTAAGAGCGCTACGCGTCCGCCGTTGTCTCGTGAAAAAGTTTTAGAAAATGCTAAAACTTATCAAGAACAAGTATTTAAGATTCTTGATCCAGCGAAAACTAAAGTTGTGTTTAACTCAGAGTGGTTTGGTCAAAAAACTGCTGCTGACTTGATTCAGTTAGCTTCACAGCAAACTGTGGCACGTATGTTGGAACGTGATGACTTCACTAAACGTTATAACAGCCATCAACCGATTGCGATTCACGAATTTTTATATCCATTGGTACAAGGTTATGACTCAGTTGCACTAGAAGCGGATGTAGAGTTAGGTGGTACAGACCAAACCTTTAACTTGCTGATGGGTCGTACATTACAAAGCCGTTATGACCAAGAATCTCAAGTGTGCATTACTGTGCCAATTCTTGAAGGTTTAGACGGCGTAAATAAAATGTCTAAATCTTTGGGTAACTATATTGCAGTCTTTGATGCACCGGGTGCGATGTACCAAAAAGTGCTTTCAATGCCAGATGATTTGATCGAACGTTACTTTGACTTGTTGAGCTTTAAATCGATTGAAGAAATTCAACAGTTACTTAAAGAAGTGGCTGAAGGTCGTAATCCACAAGAAGTGAAGAAAATTCTTGCACTTGAATTGGTTGAGCGTTTCCATGGCGCAGAAGCTGCGGCAAATGCGCACAAAGGTGCAGGCAACTTGATTACTGAAGGTGAACTTCCAGAAGGTACACCAGAAGTGACTATTTCTCGTGGCGCATTTGGTGGTGAGATTTTCATTACTTCTATTTTGCGTGAAGCGGGTTTGACTAAAAATGCAGCTCAAGCAAAAGATGCAATTGGTCGTGGTGCAGTGAAAGTGGATTGGGAAGTGGTTGATGCAGGTTATGCTGTGTCAGAAAACAAAACTTTGATTATCCAAGCGAGCAAAAAAGCGATCGCAAAAGTAACTTTTACCGACTAATAAATTCTTGAATTTTTAGTTAAGTTATTGAATTAAAAGCAGGCTTCGGCCTGCTTTTTTTTACCAATTAATATATTAATAATATAAATAAGCAAATTCAAAAAAAACCTTATAAAAACAACACTTAAATTTTGCCAAATGTGTTGCATTTCTTGAATTTTATGTATAAGATTTATTCATCTAGAGAGATATATACCATCTAGAGGGTACATAACGATAGCTCCACTTTTTATAAGTCTCTTCCCCAAGGGACTCTTTTTTTAGTGAGTTAACAAATAACTATAATAACTACACGATGGATCGACTAAAGATTCAATTCTAAGGGAAAGATTTTGGGAGAGATCTTTCCCTTTTTTATTTGTAAAATTGAGCTATTCCTTTCAAAAATCACATTCATTTCTGTATTAAAGACTTTAATTGCGCCAGAAAAAAAGCCCGATTCAATCGAGCTTTAAAATGTCTTTACTCAGATAGATGTTCATGGAGCTTGGTTTTAGGGCTTAGGGCCAAATTGAATGAAGCTTAATTTAGGTAAAATCCGCTTGACTAAAGTCCCCACTAAAAGTGCGGTAATAATGGTGCCTTCACGTACTCCGATGACTTGATGTAAGACTAGCCAACTGCTGATAACCGCAATACTGACCAAGACAATGTCGCCATAGGTTTTACAGTTGCCAAAATCAAGGCGATAACGAATAGCAATGGCTTGATAGAGACCTTCTGCGGCTAAGAGGACTAGACTGGCTTTGACCACTAAGCTCACACCTAAAGCGGTAATCAGGCAACTTGCCAAGCAAGCCAGGAGTTGAAGTGGGTAACTTTCTATGCTCCAGCCTTGGGTGAGCCACATTAAACCGTCAATAAATGCACCAAACAAAATTCCCACGGGTAATTGCAGCCACTGTATCCACTGAAAGCGTGATTTTAAGATCAGCATTTGCAGCAGTATCATGACGATGTGCATCAATACTGTTAATGTGCCGACGGTGAGTGGAAAGATATAGCTAAAGCTGTAGGGCACCGAGGAAATAGGGGATGTCCCTAAATTTGAATGTATAGAGAGTACGACACCAAAAGCCAATAATCCTAATCCGCTTAATAGTAAGAATAAGCGTGGAAAAAACTGTGTTGGCATCCTGCACCTAAAAAATAAAAAGAGTGTACGTAAAACGCAGCCTGCGCTCTATGCGTCTAAAGCCCAAAAATAGTGGCTTTTTATGACTGTGATCGTTAATAGTGATTATTCAAATAAAATAGGCTGTATTTTTATCAGCAAAAATGACTAAGCATGTAATTAAAATGATTTTTGCAAAAACAGGCCTTATGGAACAATGGTCAAAAATCAAAAAAGAGCAACAACATGGCGTATTACAATACCGATAATCATGATGAACAGATTGATCGAATCTTGAGATATTTATTTGATCACCAAACCACACAGTATAAGCGAGCATTATTTTGTGAGGCGCAGCAACAATTACATGATTTGGATATCGCAGCACAGTACCAACTATTTGCATTGGTACGAGAACAACTCCCTCGACGTGCCAAGCTGCTATTTTCTGCCGAGGATTTCCGTGGAAAGCAACAAGTCATCTTGGAAGTCATGCAACATTTAGCATTTGAACGTTAAAAAATGCTTGGAAATATAAAAATGCACGCAAAAAAATGTCTATAAAGCTTGAATAGGTGTGATGACAGAAAAAAATGATGTGCTTTGAGGAAGAAAAGTAGACTAATGATCAATAAATAATCAAAGCTACTTTTATTAGATTTAAAAGCGCTGAAAAAGATTTGCTAGATATAAGAAATTTACTTAATTAACCCGAATCCTTTTTAAGCCAATGACTGCATAATTTGAATTGTGGGCTTATGCTGCTGAGTTAATTGGTATGCACATAGTGATGCGTAAATACCACTTAAAAAGCCTGAGATACTTCTAGCTCTA
>NZ_VPDJ01000045.1:0-10476 GCF_013417755.1 Acinetobacter sp. YH12231 | reverse complement strand
TCATGTACTTATATTAACAATCAAAACTCAAGGAAAATAGTCCTTAGTTAAATCAAACGACACTTCATGTCGTGTCGCTTATATCTCTGACCTGAAGGACAGAGTTTTACGCTCCATTTGATAAAATCGCGCAAGGCGACGCATTTATTTTCATTAGCCCTGAATACAACCACGGCTATAGCCCTGCGCTCAAAAATGCGTTGGATTACCTCGGTAAAGAATGGGGCGGAAAACCTGCGGCATACGTTAGCTATGGTGGCACCAATGGTTCACGTTCAATTGATCAAATTCGCCAAGTGGCAACCCAATTGGGCTTAATCGACAGTAATGCTGTGGTTGAAATTCGTGACATTTTCACGCGTAATCAAGCAGATAAATTCGAACCGAATGAATTTGATAACAAAGCGGTTAAAGCGATTTTCAAAAAATTACTGCAATATGTGAGTGCTTAATTCTTGCCGTTCGCGTGATAAATGCCGCCTTTTGTAGGTTCAGGCTTACATTATTTTCGGCAGATGGCAGCTATACGCCATGCATCATCCACGATAAAGTTAAAACATACAGAGACAGGACGTCACTGAACATAAAACAACAATGATAAGACTAAGCAGGAAGCTTACGGTAGGACAGGAGTTATACCGCTAGAATGAATCTGAAAAAGCCTCGACAGGATGTCGGGGCTTTTTTCATTTCAAATGCTGCACAAGTGTAGCTCTAACATGAGCCATAACCAAACTCAGGGCCATGGCTCAATGGATCTCATCCAATCGGATGCGATTACTTTTTAGAACTTTCAACAATTAAGCGGGTCACCAAGTACAAACGCGGCACGATAGAATCCGTCAAAATATATTCTGCTTTATCTGAATGTAATCCATCGCCAGACATACCGATTCCTTCAATGATCGCGGCTTTCGAAGTAACTCCAGCAAAAGCGGCATCAGTACCACCACCCCAAGCGGTCGTTTCAACTTTCATCGGCAGCTTTAATTCGTTTGTGTAAATCTGCTGGGCTGTCGCGGCTAATTTTTTGGCTTGTGGACTGGCTTCTAAAGGTGGTCGACGGACTTCAAATTTGACCTCGACCTGACTTTCCGCCAATTTTTTGGTTTTGACTTTTTGCTTCAAGGTTTTTTCCAACTCAGCAAAATCTTGTGGTTTTAAGGAACGAGCATCTGCCTGCGCTGTCGCATGGTCAGGAATCACATTTCGGGTTTTTCCAGCCGTCGCAACAGTCCAATTCAGCTTTAAACCCGTTTTCGGATTGGATAGATTTTCCAATTGTTGAATCTGAAAAGCCAGTTCTGTCAAGGCATTGACCCCTGCTTCAGGTTTTACCCCCGCATGCGAACCCTGCCCTTTAATATCTAAATAAGCCGCACCAATCCCACTGGTGGCTAACATCAAGCTTCCCTCTAAACCACCGGTTTCAAAGGAGAGGACAACGTCCTGATTTTGAGCGGTATCCATAATCAATTGGCGCGAGCCGGGTGAACTGATTTCTTCATCTGAATTAATTAATACCGTAATGGTGCCGTAATCTTGGTACTTCAGCTGTTTCAGCATATCCAAAACATGAATCACTGCAGCAACACCTTGCTTGTCATCCAAAATACCCAAGCCATAGGCTTTATTACCGTCTATGCGAAACGGTTGACCTTGTAATTGGCCCTTTTGATACACCGTATCGTTATGCGCCAACAACATAATGTTCGTTTGACCTTTGCCTTTTAGTACCGCTTTTACAATCGGCCCTGTCTGATCTGGCGCACCATCGAGTTTCATGATGTCTTTGGGCTGAATCACGTTCACCTCAGCCCCTGTGGCTTTTAATTGCTCTGCGACCACCTTGGCAATTTGATTCAAACCCTCAATATCTTTACTGCCAGATTCAATATTGACCAAGGTTTTCAAGGTCTCTAAATAACTGTGTTTTTGACTTTCCGCAATTTTCTTAATCTCTTGTGGAGATGCTGCCCAATTTGCTGAAGCACTAAGCGCAATGGCACAGCCTAATGCGAGCTGAAGTTTTGACGTCGTCCGTTGTTGTGTAAGTGTTCTTAGCATCGATCTTATTCCCTGTATATTTTTCATTATGAATTTTTAATGTCTGATAAATTAGTTCACCATTCAACCAATTAATCGCAAAAATATGTAACACCGCTGATAAAGCTTTTAGTCACTTCAAAACCAGCTTCCAGCTGTTTTAAAAGCGGTTTAGATCGATTTGGAAACATAGATCTAGCAGTCGAGAGCCTAGCTGCTATGCAATGCCTTGAAGGAACGGTCAGAATTAAAATTTAAGTGTTGTACGTTTTGGCTTACATTAGATGCGGATAATAGACACTATTCACGTTATTGGATTACTTTTATATTAAGGTCATACAGCGACAGGATGTCACTGAACATAAAACAACAATGATAAGACAATGAGCAGGAAGCTTAACGGTAGGACAGGAGTTATACCGCTAGAATGAATCCGAAAAAGCCCCGACAGGATGTCGGGGCTTTTTTCGTTTAGGCGATGTGAAAGCAACATTCCATGTATTTGCACAGACTAAACATCGACCTGAAAACCTAAATCGACATCACAGGCGGCTTGACCACCTCGTATCCCCCAATTTTCTAGAGGGCTTTCACGTAAGGTAATGATGATATGGTCGGCCGGAATGCCAAATTCCACCAAATTTTGCACCAGCATTTGATATAACTTACGCTTGGTTGCCACGGTTCGTCCCGCAAAACAATCGATGGTGATATGTGTAAAGCGCTCAGGCTGCGTCAAATGATCAAGCACCTGAAACCGATGTAGCGCATGCACTTGCAAACGTATATTGCGGTCATATCGAGGCAGTTGAAAACTCTGTTGTAAGGCGTTAAAGACAGCATTTATCAACTGTTGTTCTTGTTCTATGCTGTATTGCATCCGTATATCGATTTGTGTTGCAGGCATGCGCGAAACTCATTGTTGTTATTTAGATCACTACACTAGCAGGATTTAGCGATGTTCTGCTGTAGGCATTTACCTACAGCGCTTGCAGTATTTACGCCTATGGCCTCAACAGCAACGCGCCTATAGTAAGAACATACAGAGACTGGATGTCTTGCAATAAAAATAAATAATGCACATGCAGCAGGAACGCTGATCGGTATGACAGGAGTCATATCTTTAGAATGAATCTAAAAAGCCCTCGATAGGATGCATATTCTTGCCCAATTGGACACTTGATAGTATATCGTACTGGACACAGATTCTTCTTTTAATTGGACACTCTTATTTTCAGACACTCTTTGCATCTAAAACGAAATTTAAACGAAAAAAGTAAAATGATTCCTATGAAAAAAGCGGTTATTGCACTGAGTTGCTTAAGTATACTTTTGATGGCCTGTTCCTCGCTTCTTAATCCAAGTATTCAGAATTCACTAAAAGAAGTGAGAACATCAAAATTCCTAAAAAATGAAGATAAAACAAAAAACATTGGTGGGATTGATGCAAATAGTAATGGTGTGCGTGATGATATTGAGGGATACATAAAGCTCAAATATGGGAATAACCCTGAATTTGTTAGCGTATATATGCAGTATGCACAAGAATTACGAAGAAAGCTGACTTTGGCTAGTGATGATCGTGAGGTCTATCGTAGAGCGTCACACGAAGTTAGTAGAAAAATGGTTTGTGCTGCGGAAATTGACTATAAAGTTGAGCCTGAAAAAATGTATCGGGACACAATGATCATTTATGCCCTGTCGGTGAATACCAAGCAACGTAAGGCTGAAAGTAATCGTATTAGCTCGTTGGTGAGTGGCATGGTATTCACATTACCAACTGAGGGACACTGCAAAATTAATGAATACGTTTATTAAAGTGTCCAACTTAAAAAAGAATGGGTGTCCAAATACTTATTGATTTTGCAATAGGATGTCGAGGGCTTTTTTCATGTCGTCATTCATTCAGAGATCGCACTCTATTCGTCGAAAAATCGCAATTTATCAACAATACTTACATCGCAACAGTAAAACTGTACTTATAATCGGCAGAGAATTTAGACAGAATAACGGCTGCGAGTTCAGCAGCTCGAACTGTCAGCGCTTAGGGATTAGGCGACAACAATAAAAATTGAATTAAAAAATTAGAGAATGACCTATGCAATTGCAACAGCAACAACTGAATAGTTTTACCCGCATTTTTCATGCCGCTCCAGAACACAATAGCCCGCAAGATCTTGCACAATATATTGGCGCGCATCGACAAGAGCTTTTACAACAAATCCATGAAAATGGCATCTTACTGTTTCGTGGTTTTAACATCGAGCAACCCGAACAATTTAACCAACTGATTGAACAATATTTTCAGTTTACGCCATGGAATGCATTTAACCCCAACATGCCCAGCTGGGTTGCATCTTGGATGCGAAAATACAGCGAGAAATTGCTCGGCGCAGGCGACTACCGTCGTTATATCGATCGCAACACAGTGCAATTGGGTCCAGTCGAAAACTCGGTACAAGGCCCACATGTTGAAGGTGGTGTGCGCTCAGAACGCTCGCGTTATATCGCCTTATTTTGTCAGGAACCTTCGACGTATTTGGCAGAAACAGGATTTAATAACTTAGAGCAGATTTGGGAGAATTTTCCGAAACATCTACAGGAAAAATATCTTGGTGCATGGAACCATTTTTCTTATGTCTCGGCGCGCGAGGTGGGGCTATTTGACCGATTATTGCTGAAAAAGAGCCCGTTTAGTCTAGAGATTCGACAAGATAAAAAAGCCAAACTGACCTTGCAGCGTTCGCCACTGGTGATTCATCACCCCGATACGAAAAAGCATGTGATTCAGCCGTGGGCTTTTGCTAATAATACCAATCCATTTGCCCATCAGGCGGCCAAAAATTGCTTTGAAAATCGCGGGGAGATTGAAATCGATTCGACAGCGGACGGCATGCAACTGACTTGGGAAATTTACACGCCAGAAGGTCAACAAATTGAATGGAGCGATGCCGAAAAGCAGCAATTTTTTGATGCGATGTATAAAGATGCCCTGCTTTTGCAGTGGCATAAAGGTGATGTTGCGATCGTCGATAATATTAAAATTGCGCATTGGCGAATGAATGGAGAACAAGGAAATCGTAAATTAATTCAAATTCAAGCCAATGCATTTAATGCCGATGAGCACTATGCGGCTTAGCTGACGGATTTAAAATTCGTGCAGGCCTGTATGTGAGAAGCCCCGTAGGGGCTTTTTTTTTATTTTTTGAATTTTTTGTTTATTTTTTAGCCGCTATTTTGGCTCAATTTTGAATAACCATGCTTTTTCACCGTCCTCAATCCCCCAAATGGCGCCATCTTTGGCCTCAATCAAGCCACGGATCCGCTGTTTCATATCGATGCGCTGGATTTCTGTTACTGGTTGATGTGCTGTGTCCACAATCACGATTGCTTGAGACGACAATCCGCCAATCAGCGCTTTATTTTTCCACAAGGGGAACTTTTGCCCTTGGTAGAACATCAAACTCGACGGTGAAATCACCGGTGTCCAGCTGATGGCAGGCGCTTCAAATTCAGGCCGTGTAAGATGATCAGGAATCGGTTGATCATCATAATGATCGCCATTCGACACATGTGGATAGCCATAGTTTTTCGCACGCTGCACGAGATTTAACTCATCACCACCTTTCGGTCCCATTTCGGCCACCCAAAGCTGCTGTTTTGCATCAAATGCCATGCCTAAAGGGTTACGGTGCCCGAAGCTCCACACTTGCTTTGCAACTTCGCCTTGGGTCTGAAATGGATTATCCGCAGCAGGTGTTCCATCACTATTTAAGCGCAGTACTTTACCCAAATTTGACTGCAGATCTTGTGCAGGATCAAACTTCTGACGTTCGCCCGAACTCACCCATAATTTTCCATCTGCGCCAAACTGCATTCGGTGTGAATAATGGCCTTGACCTTCTACTTTTGGAATTTGCCTCCAAATGATTTTTCGCTGTTTTAAACTTGGCGCAGCTTCATTGAGGTTTAATGTGGCTTTTTCGATGACAGCGCCATAACCGCCCTGTCCGGCTTCTGCATAGCTCAGATATATCTGATGATTATTTTCAAACTGCGGATCGAGTGCAATATCACCTAAGCCGCCTTGTCCGCCATAGGCAACTTTGGGAAGGTTTTTCACCTGTATTTTCTGCTGGTTTTGAGGATTAAAGATAATTAGCTGACCTTTTCTTTCAGTCAGCAATAAACGGCCGTCTGTAAGTGGCTGGATGGCCCAAGGCTCATTGAATTGAGCGATTTTTTGTATTTTAAAGCCCTGTTCTTGCTGGACTTGTGCAGAATTTTGAGTTTGGCTTGGTGTTTGATCTTGTGCTGTAGTTGTGGTGTTTTCCGCATGGCATGCGGCTGTCATCAAGATGCCAACGATCAGGCTAGGCGTTCGAAAATATTGTATGCATTGTTTCATTTACTGTTCCCTTCCCTTTTATAATCATTTGATTCTAATCAATTAATCAGATGATTTTTCTTTGGAAAGGTAACAGAATAATTTTGTACGTTTTGGCTTACATGACATGCAGAAAATTGCGGCTTTCCAAGTTTATGAAACAGGCCTAATCTACAGTTATCAGGAGACAGGAAGTTTCCGAAACATAAAACAATAACAATAAGTTTCTGCATCAGGACGTGAGATATGACAAGGAGTTGTATCTAGAACACGAAATACGAAGAAAACCCCGACAGGATGTCGGGGTTTTCTTTTTCTATCTATTAATTTTTTATGACCCATTAAAAAAATCCCCCAGATTCAGCTGGAGGATTTCACGATCATGATTTTGCGCAATCGGACTTAGAGGCTTTTGAGATATGCCACAACATCGTCATGACCTGCCATTTCTGCAAGTTCTAAAGCGGTATATTGGGTTTTGTGCTTTACATCTGCACCTTTGCCTACCAATAGCTTCACTACGTCTAAATAGCCGTTTTCTGCTGCTGCATGCAGTGCGCTGTAGCCTTCTTCATCGGCAGAGTTTACGTCTGTGCCATTCGCCAAAGATTTTTCGACTTCTGCAAGTTCACCTAAAGATGCCCAGTACACTAGCTCAGGCAGATGCAGTTCTTCATCGTCTTCAGGGATTGGGGAGATAGAATTAAAGTTCATATTTTTCTCACAATAGTATTAATAAGGGCTTAGTTAGATATTAGATTAATTAAAACCAAATAATTAACAACACAACAAAATATTAACTCTCTCCAACCCACAGTTGAATTGTCGCACACAATTGTAATCCATATACCCAACCAATAAAGTCGCCTAGCTCTTGACCGTTAAAACTCAAATCAATAGTTTTATTCCTAAAAGTAGTAGGCAAATCATTAGGAATTCCTTTTATAGACCATACACCATTATGACCAATTGCATTTCTAAGATGCCTTGCAAAGGCATACCATTCTTGTGACCTAAAATGATCAGATTTATTATTTTCAAAAGCATAACTTTTGGCAGCTTCGAAAGTTTCTAAAATCATGTAGTAAAATGTTTGTTTAACAAACATTTTTGCTGAACCATTGTCTAAAGTATTTGAAAAATTAATATTATATAAAAGCCAATCTGTAGCAGCTACTTCATTTCCGCTTAAGACATATATTTCTTTATCTGATACTGTTAAATTATAATTACTCAAATAACGGCTTGTTGGTTCTTTTACTGCTAATCCGTAAGCACCTAAACTAAACCAAAAGGCATCACGGACGTATTTCATTTTTTCTAAACATCTTTCTTTTGTCATAATTTTAAATATTCTAAATATCATTTCTATTAGAGCATAAAAAGCCCCCTTTCGGAGGCTTTTCTTTTTAAAGAATCACAACTTAGGCTTTCGCTGTAGATGCCTCTTTAACATCAATTTTATCACTGTCGTTTTCATGCATGATCAATGCAACCGCGATCGCAGTAATCAGTACAGGTAAACCCACCGCCATAAAGTTGAAATGCGCAGGTAAGTTCATACCGAGCAAACCACCAATCAGAATCGGCCCTACAATCGCGCCCATACGACCAATTGCAGAAGACCAACCAATACCCGTCGAACGTACAGCAAGTGGGTAATACTGCGCCACATAGCTGTACAGCAGCATTTGCGAACCAATAGATGCAGCACCTGCCAAGAACACCAAAATGTATAGCAAGAACTGATTTGATTGGAAGCCCATCAAGCTCATCACAATCGCGCCCATCATACCCAAAACCATCAGCACAGGTTTTAAATGGAAACGGTCAGCCAAAATACCACCGCCAACAATACCCACAACTGCGCCCACGTTCATGACCATCATAAACATTAAGCTGTTATCCATAGAATAACCGGCTGCCATCATCAGTTTTGGTAACCAGCTGCTTAGCGCATACATGGTCAATAGGCACGTAAAGAACGCCACCCAAAACAATAATGTATTTACGGCACGACCACGGCGGAATAAACTCACCACGTTAGCAGCTTCAGGCACGCTTTCTTGAGGCAAAGTGAACACTGTATTTTCAGTCACTTTCACTTCAGGTGCTAAGCGCTTCACGATACTGCGGGCTTTTTCCTGTTTGTTTTCTTTCACCATAAATGCCAAAGATTCTGGTAAAAATCTCCAAATCACAGGTAAAAGGAAAAGAGGAATACCCGCAATAAAGAACATGATTTGCCAACCAAAGTCAGGGGTGAACCATGAACCTAAAAGTGCCGCCATCACACCACCGACTGCATAACCACTAAACATCGTCGTTACCAGTGTGCTACGCATCTTCTGCGGCGCGTATTCAGACGTTAAAGCCACAAGGTTAGGCATTACACCGCCAATCCCTAAACCAGCCAAGAAACGCAAAATACCAAATTCTGTTGGATTCGACGCAAAACCACCGGCAAAGGTCAAACCACTAAATAAAACGATACAGATCATAATGACTTTTTTACGGCCAATCTTATCCGCTAAAGAACCAAAGAACATGGCACCAAACATCATGCCTGCGAGCGCAGTACTGGCAAGCATCCCCGCTTGCATTGCACTTAAGCCCCAGTCTTGCATCAATAATGGTAAAACCACGCCATTAATCGCTAAATCGTAGCCATCAAATAAAATAATCAATAAGCACCAAGCCACTACATTGAAGTGGAACGGGGTAAATTTAGCCTTATCGACTACAGAATTTATGTCTATTTTTTCCGTTGTCATCGTTCTCATCTCCCATGAGTACTTGTCCATAACATTCATTGAATTTTTAAGTAAAATTCAACAGCCACGGAATATACGGAACAGTGTTTTCTAGGGATATTAGACGTATGTTTAATAAATCTAGTCGCTTATAAGTACATGTTAATTGTGTTATTTTTCATGCTTTAGTTTAATTATTAAACATTATCAATATATGATTATTTAACTGATTTTTTTAAATAATAATACCCTTATTTTCAGGCCTAATTCTTCTATTCTTTCATTAAACTTCAGAACGACACACCATCATTTATTTCTATCTTTAGTTTAGAAAAATTTTAAATGTCTAAAAAACAAACGCAATTACATCTTTAGAAAAGCTCGCTTTAACGCACTTGATTGTTTTAAAAACATTTATAGCACTGAGATTAAGCGATCACCAGCTTACAGCGAAATCCACGAGACGCATAATATGACTGCGCGCCATTATGGTAGCTAAATACATGATCATAACGTCGGTCACAAAACAGTGCCCCACCCTTTTGCCGAATATCTGCTGGCGTCACGATCCAGCTCGAAGTATTTAAATCGAAATGAAAAACTTGCTGTATCGCTCGGTAGTCCTCTTCTGTAAGCAGCTGAGCACCGATGTCTCGAACCATGTCTATTACGTTATTTTTGGGAGGATGATCCTTCCGATTCTCCAAGGCATCACGGTCATAACATAAGCGTCGTCTAGGCTTTGGCGACTCTAAACTGCAATCATAAAATATCAGGTCATGAGATTGCCGATTCAGCCTCACAATATCTGGCTCACCCCCTGTTTTTTCCATTTCGATTACAGTTTTTAGTTTTGAGGGCTGTGCAATCAATTGTTTTTTAACATCATCCCAAAGCAATTCTGGATGACGCTGCATATTTGCCTCAAAGCGTTGCTGCAATATCTCTAAAATAGAGACTTTATCGAGATCTTGGAGCATTTGCACATCCTATTGTTTTTATACTTTGGCGACTAAACTTCACTATAAAGAATATAGGCTTGCCTTGATGTAAATTTTTAGCGCTGTTTAGCCTCATTCTTTTTTAATATCTCTCGTTTTCCTATTTTTTGAATTTGCTTCTCTTATTATTTTTCTATTTTGATAACTTTCCCTTTTTCCCCGCATAAAAAAACACCCCCTGCACTAGTCAGGGGGTGTTTCGAATAATGAGCTGGCGATGACTTACTCTCACATGGGTAACCCCACACTACCATCAGCGCTAAGAGGTTTCACTTCTGAGTTCGGGAAG
>NZ_VPDJ01000044.1:0-10497 GCF_013417755.1 Acinetobacter sp. YH12231 | reverse complement strand
TCCCCTTTGTAATCCCCTGACCAACATATTCATGTTGGTAATTTCGATAAATCGAAATAAAGAGCAAAAGCAAAATGGCGATATATCATTTTTCAGTTAAAACGATTAGTAGAGGTAATGGACGATCAGCCGTTGCTTGTGCTGCATATCGTTCAGGTGAAAAATTGGTATGCAATTTCTATGGAAAAGAACAAGACTACACAAAAAAAACCGGTGTCGAATTTACAGAAATCTATGCACCCAAAAATACAAATACTGAGTTACTCAACCGTCAGACACTTTGGAACAAAGTCGAAAAAGCCGAACGAAGAAAAGATGCATTACTTGCAAGAGAATTTGAAATTGCATTTCCAGGTGAATTAAACGCTGAACAGCGTAAAAACATGCTCAATGAACTTTGCCAAAACCTCGTTAACAAATATGGTGTCATCGTTGACGCTGCTATTCATGCACCGCATACAGACAGTGGAAGTGATGAACGCAACTACCATGCACACATCATGTTCACCACCCGAAGTATTAATGAGCATGGTTACTTTTCAGCAAAAAAATATAGGGACTTCAGTCGTGACAATGGCACAGAAACTGTAAGCCACTGGAGAGAATCATTTGCAGAGTTATGTAATCATCACCTGGAACAAAATGGATTTGATGAACGTGTCGATCACAGAAGTTATGAAGACCAGGAAAGTGACCTAGAAGCGACTCAGCACGAAGGTCCTCAAGCAACATACCTGCGAAGACGAGGGATATTTACAGAAATTAGTCTGAAAAATGATGAAATTAAGCGACGTAATTTAGAAATCAAAAAGGTCATTGCACTTGATGAAAACATCAACGTATCTGAGGATCTTGTGCAAAAAGTACGAAGTGAACTTCAATTCCAATACTCTCAAGCTGAGTATTTAGAAAAAATTTCTCAGAAACTTTCTGAATTCCAAAACGAAGAATTATCAAAATTAACAACAGAATTAGACACGATGAGTTCTGAAATATCAGAACTACACAAAAAAGAGCCTTTATTTTTTAAAACAAAATGGAGCAATCAAATCAATGACCTGATCGACCAACACAATACCCAACTAGATATCCAAAAGCATATCTCTGGTCTTAGTGAAATCGAAAAAAAAGAGAGATATTTTGAGCAGTTAAATAAATGGGCAGAAGAAAATCAGCTACTCCAGCCTAAAAAATCTTTTGAAAAAATTGACGAACCGAACATCACTGTTAAACAACGAAAACTTAATGATCAAATTTCAAATATAGATCACCAAATTTTAGAAATATTACGCAGAGAAGATAAATATCAAGAGCACCTACGAGATCAAAGATTGGAGATCATAAATAGTTATATCTTTGAAGAAGATGACTATGGAAATAAATACTTTAGTCCTCAAAATGGTGAAAAACAAAAACGACTATATGCAAAAGAGATGGAAGAGCTGAAAATCCAAAAATTGCATGCAGATTTTACAAAAAGCGTTGAAATAGAAGTGCAGCAAGAGTTTGACCGAAAAACAGCTCTACAGCTCGAAAATGACCGAAAAGATCGTGAATCTAGAGAACAGCAGTTGCATGAAGAACAAGAACAACGTTATGAGCAAGAAAAACGAGCACCCGACCTTTTAGCATTTTCAAAACGTGAAGACCAAGAAAAACAGCAAAAAAATGAACCCAAAAAACCAGATCTTGATAATGATCCTGACTACATGCCTTGGTAACCCCCATTTAAACGCAAAAAAATGGGTTTTTTAGCGATGTTTTGGTGGAGTATATAGGTTTCAATAGCCAAATTTAAAAAGTCTCTTAAATCGAGAATGAGAGCATTTAGCGAGTGTCTACGAGCGACACAAAGAAAATTCGCCTATTCCCCCCTCTGAAAAACAGCTTTTTAGGCTGTGAAGTCTAAATAAGCGTAAATCACATGCAGAAAATTGAGCCTAGACCGAGCGTAGCGAGTAAAAAAGCTCTATGAGCGAAGCGAATTCCGAGTTGCTTTTGATCTTGCTTTTACTTTTTCTAAATTCACGGGAACATTGACCAAAAAATTGCCCCGACGAATCGAGCGAAAGCGAGATTCAATAGAGTTTGAGCGTAGCGAAAACCAAGGGCAATTTTTCAAATGCCTTTTTAATATATTTTAAATCTTTTAAATCTTTTCAGTTGTCTCTGTGCCTTATATAGCAAAGGTTTCAGCGTTTAAATATGACGGATTGACTACTAACTATGACGGATTGACTACTAACTATGACGGATTGACTACTTAACTATGACGGATTGACTACTAACTATGACAAGTATATATTTGTCATATATTAGAAAAATCAATGGTTTTGTTTTGAATAAAAATCACGTTGTAAAATCAAATCAAGTAATAGAAGCATCGTATCAATTAAGTGCCGTAGAGCAACGAATTGTCTTAGCTGCCATTTCACGGATTCCCAAAAATCAGCCTATTACAGATGATGAGTTATACCCTGTTAGCGTCGATGAATTAAAACAATTGGGCGTACATGAGAAAACTGCATACAGAGATTTAAAGGAAGGTATTAATAGACTCTATGAGAGGTCTATTAATCTCAGTATTGATGATAAATCTATAAAGATGAGATGGGTGCAAGAAATCCAATTTTTAGATAGTCAAAGTGTCATTGGTATCCGTTTTTCAAAACCCATTCTGCCATTCATTTCCAATCTAAGTAGAGAATTCACCAAATATGCCTTATCAGACATTGCTGGGATCAATAGTGGATACGGTATTCGTATTTATGAACTACTGGTTCAATATCGGCAAATAGGTAAGCGTGAAATTTCTGTTGAGAGTTTACGGACAATGTTAGAACTCGGTAAAAAGTACCCATTATTCGCTGATTTCAAGAAACGAGTAATTGACACTGCTATAGACCAAATCAATGAATACAGCCCTCTAAAAGTCACTTATGAGCAGAAAAAAACAGGGCGTAAAGTCACTCATATTATCTTTTCTTTTAAAGAAAAATCTAAATCCATAACACATACCTCGAAAGATTTTTATCAGCTATCTGATGCTCAAATTAATCTATTCGGGAATCAATTATCACGTTTACATGAGCTTTCCCATTTAGCCTCAGAAGGTGAAAGTTATGAGATTTTAGCTGCTAAAATTAAGGATATGCTTAGAAACCCTCACCAACAACAGCAGTTTTTGCCACACTTAAAGAACTTAGGGTTTAAAGCTTGAGTGTATTGAAGAATACACTTATTGTATTCTTCAATACGTATCCTAAATACACAGCAATACACTATGAGAACAAGTACAAAATACAGTGTTAGTGATGCAGCCACACTGTATAAGAAATCTCGTGCTACACTTTATAAAGATATAAAAAATGGGGTGTTAAGTCGTGATCATGATGGCTCTATCGACTTCTCTGAGTTACTCCGCGTTTATGGTGAACCTTTTAGTGGAAAACACTCAAAACACACTGATACGTCTCCAACACAAACTATAAATACACCTGAATACACAGACAATACAGTTATTGAACTAAAGAATCAGATCGATTTTCTAAAGAAACAGTTAGAAAAAGCAGAAGATCGCGAAGCTAAAGCAAATTCTCGTATTGATACATTACTTACCCTAATTGAAATGAAGCCAACTCAGGTTCATCCCACACCAACTTCAGCTCAATCTAGTCCATCTCAAGTAGAATCTACATTGAATGTAGATAACAACAAACATGACGGATTGACTACTCCAGATCAAAAAGAAAATAAGCGGATTCCGGTGCCGGATCACATTGAACCAGAGCCTGAGAAAAGAGGGTTTTGGAGCCGTTTTTTTAGACCCTATGATTAACCACGATTGTTTAACTGATATGAACAAAGTTGTGGAACATTGATCAAAGAATAGGCGTGGAACGTGAAAAATCATAAAAAAAGCCCGAACAGTGATGCTCGGGCTATAAACTTTGAAATAAGTATATGAATTTCAAGGTAAATTATAACACGTTTCGTATAAGGTGTATTATGTTAATTTTAGCTTTTCTCTATAATTACTATCTTAAGGCCCACTACCAAATTCTGTAATTAGCCAATCAGATTGAGGAGATTGTTTCACAAGAGTAATAAATAAAATATAGTCACCTACTGGACTACCAGCATCATCTATATGGACGACTTTAACTTTTACCATCACTGAAATAATTTTATAAAATTCTTGATAATACTCAGGTCTACTTTCCGCTGAATCATAATTAATCCTTACTACTTCTAAAATTTTTGAGTCTTTGAAAGAGAGAAACCTTTCAGAACTTTTTAAATCTTCATGTAATCGCGCATCTGGCCAAACATATTTGATTGCTGATTCTAGATCATGTTTAGCAAGTGAATTAAAGAAAAGTATTGTTGTCTGTGTTGCCATCTCTTTATCATGATTTAATTTCTGTTTGTATGAATTAATGATTAGAAGTAGACATAGACCTACAAGTAAAATTCCTAATTTTATAAATATTTTAGACATTATAATTTCACTTTTATCTTTCGAAAAAACGCATAACCGACTAAAAGACACATAAGCCAAAATAAATAATCAAGAATAAAATATAAAAAAATGAATTGATCTATTCCTATAATAATATTTAAAGGATCTAGCGCTATACTACCGCCTGGAGATATTTCACCATCTACTAAAAACTGTAATGGAAATCCTCCTCCTATAACTTCAACTTTTCCAAGCTTGTCTACAACTATCCGGTCTATCAATGTATATTTCTGATGAAACAAAGACAAATAAGTCAAAACAAAAGCTAATATATTGAAATATATTATTTTTTTCTTTAATAATTCTTTAACTTTAAAATCAGTTAAAAATAACCAATAAGACAAGCCTGGAATTAGAGCCATAAAGATAGTCCAAGTGTCGGTATACATCTTCCACCATTCTTTCGAAACTTCTCCTGTATGGCTCCATCCAAAAAGAACAAAAAATGGCATAGCAATAATTAAAGAGCTAATACAGATAGTTAGCAAATTAAGAATACTATAACGATTTAAAAGAATTGAGACCATAAAGCTAAAAGGTACTGTCAAAATACTATAAGCCAAGTAAACAAGACCATGCCCTGCAAAAACCACAAAAATTGAATATAGACTATATTCACGATTCATTATGATAAATAGCAATGCTGTGAAAAAAAGTAGTGGTAAAGGAGCAAGTAATAGGGCTTTTACTATTTTTTCTTTTGAGTATTTCATTAACTTAATTCTCTTATCTACTCAATAACTATTCATACTATACCGATTTTCTTGGAGGTCGTTTGCTTCCATTTAACATAATGGCTGTTATACGAAATTAGTAGTTTTTACGCGGAATTCCTAACGTATTCATCTTTTGTCTTATATCTTTATTTTTACCAATAGGTAAAATATATTCATAACCTACATCGAAAAGTAGGTAATTAAGAAAAAAATTACAGCGTTTTATAAGCCTTATAGTAACGGGAGAGACTATAGGGCTTTTTATTTATCTTAATATTCATATATCTATGATAAAGCCATGATGCTCTGCGATATAGAAAACCGGCTTGAGAATAGACCGGTCTTTTATGATATTTGCTAAAATACTCTTTTGAAATATAAAAAACTAAGCGTGTATAGCACTGGGTCTAGGTGTTTTTTGGGCTTAGTTATTAGCGTTATTTAAATAAGTATAAGTCAATTTTTACCTAAGGGATTTGCTTTTCAACTAGTTCCAATTTCTTTAATGCTTGCCCTTTTTTATGATCATTATCAATCTTTACAACCAGAGCTAAAATAAAAACCATCACTATAAAAACAAGGTAAATCAAATGCTTTTTCATCATTAATTCCGTCTTTTGACCTTTAAGAATGCCTTGCTCCTTTGTAAATAGATATGACATAAGGGAAGCACTGATACAAGCCTTTTTAAATGACTTTAGCAACTCGATAAACAGTTGCAACTCCACAATTCACTGCTTTGGCAATTTCTTCCTTAGTCATATTGCCAGCTGCTAGCAATTCTTTTATTCGTTTGTGCTTAGCCTCATTGGCTTTCTTACCTGTTGGTTTGTAACCCGAACGTGCCAGGCCCTGCTTAATACGTTCTATACGTTTCTCATTGTCCAGGCGGGCCATTGTTGCCAGGAGATCAATCAACATATTGTTGATGAGATCCAGGATTGAATTAGTAATGCTGTCACTGGTTTGAATCATTTGGTAGGTAGTAGGAAGATCTGCTACGACTAAACGAAGTCCCTTCTCCTGGATCCTGCGCTTCAGCTCTTGAAAATCCTGTTGGGTTAGGCGTGATAATCGGTCAATACTTTCAACCAACAAGGTGTCACCTTGATTTGCTTCTGACAGTAGCTTATTCAATTCAGGTCGGTCTAACTTGGTACCACTATAGTTTTCCACGTACACAATGGTTTCGCCCAAATTCAAGTTTTGGTTTAGATCCTGAAGAATCTGCAAAGCCCTTTCTGCATCTTGATCTTTAGTTGAAGCTCGTAGATAAATACGTGTATTCATTTCTATCATTTAATCTTAATTCTGTTAGATTAATGATAACACTATCATTTAATTATTGCATTAAGTCTAATGATAGATATTGTATGCGATTTGGCTCGCTATCATTCAGCTATAGTCTTTTGATAAAAAAAGCATGACTGGAAGCCATGCCTTGGGAATTCGTATAACGTGTATTATGTTAATTTTAGGGAAATTTAAGAATCTCTATGCAATGGTTTATTCAATATTCTTTGATTTCTTATCTTTTAGGTTAATCAGAAATAGCCAATAACATAAGCCAGGAAATAGAGCCATAAAGATAGTCCATGTATCTGTATACATCTTCCACCACTCTTTCGAAATTTCTCCTGTGTGACTCCATCCAAAAAGAATAAAAAATGGAGTAGCAATAATTATAGAGGCAATACAGATAGTTAATAAATTAAGACTGTTATAACGATTTAAAAGAATTGAGAATATGAAGCTGAAAGGTACAGTCAAAATACAATAAGCCAAGTAGACAAGACCGTGCCCTACAAGAACCACTAAAATCGAGTATAGGCTGTATTCCTGATTCATTACGATAAACAGGACTGCTGTGAAAAAAAGTAGTGGTAAAGGAGAAAGTAAGAGAGCTTTTACTATTTTTTCATTTGAATATTTCACTAATTTAATTCTCTTATCTACTCAATAAATAATAATACTATAACGATTTTATTGGAGGTTTTTTGATTCTATTTAACATAATGGGCGTTATACGAAATGCTTTTTATAAATTCTTTGTTTTTCATATAGTTAAAAATTTTTGACCGACCTAAAAAACAGCAAAAAACCGACTTTGAAACAAGTCGGCTTTTTATTGAACGAATTTGTCACTTTCTGCCAATAAAATCGGTAAAAAAACGCTCATATTTCAACTTTTCCCTGATAACTCAATGCCTGCACTTCGGAAACTATCCGCAATTTCTGCGGATAAACCTTGGGGTAAGTTTTGAGCAATGTTGTACGCTCAGGCTGACATAAATTAGGGATCATTGCGTCTATGGCATCCCTGCGAATTTTCATATGATGGGGACATAGAGAACAGGATGTTCCAACACATAAAACAATAATGATAAGTGCAACACCAGGACGTGAGGTACGACAGGAGTTATACCTAAACACCCAATACGAAAAAGCCCGACAGGATGTCGGGCTTTTTTATTGTCTAAAGATTAGATTTAGTAGTATCTAATCCATTTTGATTGATGAATTTAATCAACGTATTCTGTATAAATTCTTCCGTCTCGATCCCCTGTTCTCTAATTACTTTCTCAAGAATTTCAAGCGTTTCATTTTCTAGTTCAAATGACATTTCTGCGGATGTCGACATCAATAAATCATAGTTGTTGTCTACAATTTTTTTAAAGGTTTCTTCAACATTATTTGTTAATGGCACGTTGAAAGACAGGCGTAGAGAACTATTGATAATTTCTACATGGGTATAGCCGATATATTCTGTACTTTTTCCTACAAATCCTAAGTGTTTCATAAAAAACCTTAAATAATATATAGTGAATAGCTCTCTAGTGAGAGCTAGATGAATTAAGCCAGACTTTCTTTTACAAATTTTGGATCAACAATAAATAATCGGATAAGCGATGTTGCTGCTCCTGATGGTCTTCTCGCACCTTGTTCCCATGATTCAAGAGTACGTCTTGATACGCCAAGAATCTTGGCGAACTGATCTTGAGTTAGTTGAGCCTTTCTACGAGCTAATGCCACATCTGTTTCAGTGATCACTGTTCTTTTCGCTGCATTATTAGCCAACATATCATCAATGCCTTGTAATATCTCAGCTTCAATATCTCTAGTTGCTTCAAAAGCTTGTAATTCTTTTTCAGTCATTAAACGAGTCATTTAATTTCTCCACCAATGCTTGCAGAGTTTTCTTACTAAGCTGTACAGTTTGCTTTTTACTGTACAAGGTTAATAACCAAATCTCTCCATTTGTTAAACGATTAAAGTAGATGACTCTGACACCACCACTTTTGCCCCTACCGCCACTAGTCCATCTAATCTTACGAATACCGCCTGAATTGGGTTCTACATCCCCAGCTTCAGGATTTAATGCTAAGAATGTTTTAAATTCCTCATATTCTTCCTGAGTCCAATAAACAAGACAGTATTTAGTAAATAAAGGGGTTTCACATATTGTATACATTGCTTGTGTTTATACTACCTTGTGGTAGTTAATTTTATACTACTTTGTGGTACTTTTAAATATTAATTTTTAATTCATAGGACTAAAGACAATGTACTACTTTGCAGAGGATCCCTTCTAGGTAATGTCACCTAGGAGGAAAAATGAAAAAACTGAAATCTCAGTATCAACAATCTGTAAAAACATACCCTCATGATTATTTTTCCAAACGCTACCCGAACATAAGGAGTGTCTATTTTAAAAAATTTAGCACTCAACAAGAGAGAAGCTTTTATTTCATGCATCATATTGAATATAAAAACTATCCTCTTAAATTTCGTGTAGCGCGTGGTACTGGTCTACCTCATGTTTGGGACGATTTTCCAACTTATGTATACAAAATTGCTAAAAGTTGGAAGCATAATTCTAAGAGAGCACATCAGTACTACAAAGAACATGAGCAAAAATAAAAAATGGGAGCTATAGGCTCCCATTTTTGTGTTAGAACCCATTTAAAATGTCTATATTCTCACCAATAAAAATGTCCACTTTTAGAATAAACTAATATTCTTTGCATTACGTCTACTGATAAAAATATGTATAACGTTCATCCAAGTGAAAAACTAATTCAAGCTTTCCGCCAAAAACCTTATCAGGGATGTTGTCCTACTCAAGCAGAGTTTTTATTTATTGGCTTAGATGCCAATTACGCTCCCAATGTTGAAGAACAAAAAATATTTTCTAAAATCATTGAATATCATGAGGATGCTATTTCATTTTGGCAAAAATACAATTTACATCATCCTTTTTTATTAGATGGATATAAAGGAGATGGGCGAAAATATCATAAAGAATTTTCAAAAATTAGACTTTCTTGCAAAGATGCTTCTCGTATTTCATTTATCGAGCTTCTTCATCTTCCAACAACTGGTAGAAATGATTTGAAAAGCTCTGATCTTGATAAAAATCATCTACAATACATTCATAAAGCCATTTTTTCAGAACACACTAAAGCTGTATTTATCTCTGATGCTGTTTTTAAATTAATGAAAAAAACATCTATATTTTCATGGATGAATGATGCAAAACAAATAGAAGGACATACTCTTAAAGTTTTTCATGAAAAAAAACCTTTAATCTATAAGCATTTACATTTTTCAACTTATGGAAAGTTTCAAGCTCAAAAAGAGGAAGAGATAAAAGCAATTCATAATATTATTCTAGGATCAAACATCAGTGATTTAACATAAAAACTCTTATACGAAATTTGCATGCTAGAAACATTAAAGATTAAATAATTTTCTATCTCTATCTTCTGTTAAATACTCGTTTAAATCAGCGAGTATTTTTTCTTTATTGGCTTCATCTTCCATTTTTTTTAACATCAAAGAACCGAGTAAAATTTTACGTCTAGTTTCATCTTTTCGTTTCTGTTCAGATTGTTTCTTTTTTTCACGGGCGATAACAGCTTGCTTCTGTGCTTTTAGCTGTTTTAAAATCTCTTCCTGCTTTGCAATTTTTTGTTCTAAAGTTTCAACACTCATACCAGTTACCGATTCAGGATTCTTTTCGATCATATGCGCATTTGAACTCACGTTCAAGATGCTATACGATACTCAAAGAATCCCGTAAGGGCGCACTTAGCCATTGAGTTTTACTCAATGGTGCGACAAGGGGTAAATCCCCTTTGTAATCCCCTGACCAACATATTCATGTTGGTAATTTCGATAAATCGAAATAAAGAGCAAAAGCAAAATGGCGATATATCATTTTTCAGTTAAAACGATTAGTAGAGGTAATGGACGATC
>NZ_VPDJ01000043.1:0-10716 GCF_013417755.1 Acinetobacter sp. YH12231 | reverse complement strand
TTAGAGGAATTGCCACAAGATACGATAAGCTAAAACGTAACTATCAAAGCACTGTTGCTTTAGCTTGTATATTTATATGGTTGCCTCTTTAGCTCAATTTATCGGCTGTAAATGTCAACACACCCTAGTTTTTTTGATCAATACTGATGCTAAAATGTGCTTTTATGGCGCAATCAATTGCTGAAAAAGCATTTTCATGCCTTCACTGGCGCCTGCTTTAATCAATTGATATTGCTCAGGTACACGTTGATAATCTGCTTTCGGATCGATATAAAATGCACGGCAGTTGGCAGGGATTTCGTGAATCAATCTAGCCACAGGATAGACAGCCAGACTCGTGCCAATCACAATAAAAATATCTGCCGTTTGCACACTCACACTGGCATCTTCATAGGCAGGAACTGCTTCGCCAAACCAGACCACATGTGGCCGTAAAGGATATCCCTCAGGGCATTTGTCGGTGTCTAAGTTTAAATCTGCACCTTCAATGGGAAACAATTCCTGCGTATATTGCGCCTGAGGGCCAGAGCTTTTTGCGTAACGAATATTTCCATGCAGATGTAGTACATTTTGACTGCCTGCACGTTCATGTAGATCATCAATATTTTGAGTAATGACTTGTACATCAAAAAAATCATCGAGTTCAGCAATTAATTTATGCGCTGCATTTGGCTCTGCGGCTAAAATATGTTTACGGCGTTCATTATAAAAACGCTGTACTAAAGCGGGATCGCGTGCCCAAGCTTCAGGTGTGGCCACATCTTCAATACGATGCTGTTCCCAAAGACCATCACTGTCACGGAAGGTATTGATGCCGCTTTCTGCGCTCATGCCAGCACCTGAAAACACCACAATTTTTTGCATAGATATTTAGCCTTATATTTTAATTGATGAGTCCAATGCGTACGGTTGCATGTATTGAATGGATGATTCAGCGAATTTACTGTACTCAAAATATAGCGATTACTTCAACTTAGTTGATGCAATTCTTGTAGCACCCAATCGACAAATTTTTGTATTTGTGGTGAGCTGTCTTGGCTCGAGTGGACTAAATAATATTTTCGGCTACCGTGCAGTTTTTTATTTGATGCAATCACCAATTCTTTTTTTCTCAGTTCAGCTTCAATCAGCATTTGTGGAATAAGTGCCATACCCATGCCATGACTGGCTGCCACAGAAAGCATGGAAAATAATTCATGTCGCTGACCATCAAATGGTTTGGGATGCTGAAGCTGATGGGCTTGAAACCATTCTTGCCAAATACTTGGACGGGTGGTTTGCTGTAATAAGGGCAATTGAAGCAATTCTTCATCGCTTAAATTAAAACTGTGATCACCGGTCATTTCCGCATGGGGAAAGTTGCTTTTAATCAATTTGGGGGAACAAACGGGAACCACTTCTTCATCCATTAAATAATGCGCTTGAATGCCCGGCCAATGCTCAATTTGTTGCTGAGTTCCTGCAAAAATCGCCGCGTCAAAGACATTTTCATTAAATAAAAAGGGTTTAGTACTGGTTTCCAAATGCACTGTAATTTCAGGATGTTGCGCATTTAATTTATGTAATTTTGGCAACAGCCAACGTGTGGCAAAGGTTGGCACAACGCCCAGCTTTAAAGTACCGCCCAAGCCTTTGTGCATCATAATATCTGAAGTGCTTTTTTCGATACCTTGCAAAAAGGGTTTAATACTTTTTGCATATTGCTTGCCTGCTTCTGTGAGATCGACACCGTGACGTGTTCTGCTAAATAGCATTACACCTAAATATTCTTCAAGCTGTTGAATTTGGCGCGACACGGCACTTTGCGTAATAAATAACTCTTGGGAAGCATGCGTATAACTTGCGTGTTTCGCAGCAGATTCAAAGCAAATTAAGCTTTGCAATGACGGAATATTGCGCCGCATAGATAAAGTCCTTTTTATCGATAGGTATCACAAAATGGCATATAAGAATGATTTTCATATACCACTATAGTCTATAAATAAAGCAATCCGCAGTTCAAATCAGTGGCTAAAGTGCTTAACACGCTGTGAGCCAAGCTTAGGTATGCGAAAGGCGCATATCTACATGCAAATTAATCGTTTGAATGAATCACTTTTCACACATAGCATCAAATAAAACAACGAAAACCTGAAAAAGCAGAGGATGCGATGAATCAAATGGTCAATGTAAAAAAGGCAAAAGTACAATTTAACTGGCAAGACCCGTTTCTTTTGGAACAGCAATTAACTGAAGAAGAACGCATGATTCGCGATACTGCGCATGCATACTGTCAAGAGCATTTACAGCCACGTGTACTGGAACAATTCCGCCATGAAAAAACCGATGCATCTATTTTCCGAGAAATGGGCGAACTTGGCTTACTTGGCCCAACGATTCCAGAGCAATACGGCGGCGCAGGTCTAAACTATGTTAGTTATGGTCTCGTTGCGCGTGAAATTGAATATGTGGATTCTGGCTACCGCTCAATGGCCAGCGTTCAAAGTTCTTTGGTGATGGTGCCGATTAATGAATTTGGCTCTGAAGAGCAAAAACAGAAATACCTACCAAAACTGGCAACAGGCGAATACATTGGCTGTTTTGGTTTAACTGAACCAGATCATGGCTCTGACCCAGGTAGCATGATTACTCGTGCAAAAAAAGTCGAAGGTGGCTATCGTCTCACGGGTGCAAAAATGTGGATTACCAACAGCCCAATTGCCGACGTGTTTGTTGTTTGGGCGAAAGAAGTATCGCATGAAGGCAATGTAGGTGACATTCGTGGTTTTATTTTGGAAAAAGGCTGGGAAGGGCTATCAGCACCAGCGATTCACGGTAAAGTTGGCTTACGTGCATCGATTACCGGTGAAATTGTCATGGACAATGTTTTTGTCCCTGAAGAGAACGCTTTTCCAGAAGTACGTGGTTTAAAAGGTCCATTTACCTGTCTAAACAGTGCACGTTATGGTATCGCTTGGGGCGCAATGGGCGCAGCTGAATTCTGCTGGCACACAGCGCACCAATACACCATGGACCGCAAACAGTTCGGTCGACCATTGGCGGCGAATCAGCTGATTCAAAAGAAATTGGCGGATATGCAAACTGAGATTGCCTTGGGGCTACAAGCTGCGCTTCGCTTTGGACGTATGAAAGATGAAGGTTTAGCTGCAGTAGAAGGCACATCACTCATTAAACGTAACAACTGTGGCAAGGCTTTAGATATTGCCCGTGTAGCGCGTGACATGATGGGCGGAAATGGTATTTCTGATGAGTTTGGTGTTGCCCGCCATTTGGTTAACCTCGAAGTCGTCAACACTTATGAAGGCACACATGATGTACATGCACTGATTCTAGGTCGTGCGCAAACAGGCATCGCGGCTTTTGGTAACTAATTGAATTCAATATCAATAAGGTGCTCTACATAGAGTGCCTTAGAGACTTTTTATGCAAAAATAAACTTAATCAATAAAGGATTCATCGTGAAACACTCTTGTAACTCTGTGCAATAGCCTGAGCAGTGATGAAATAAAAAGAATAAAAAAGGCAAATGTGCAGACATAGGAATGCCGATGACTCATTTGGGAAAATGAGGAACAAGGAAATGAATAACGAAATGCAAAACGGAGCAGGAACGCTCAAATTGCCTTCTAACGTGGGCACGATGCATCGTATTACCAACAACACTTGGAAAATGGCCTTTATTTTTGCCTTTATTTCATTGGTGATTGATGGTGTAGACATTATGTTGCTGTCATTCAGCCTCACCAGTTTAAAGGCTGAGTTTGGTTTAAGTACATTTCAAGCAGGAATGCTTGGTAGCTCTTCTTTAGCAGGGATGGCGCTAGGTGGTATTTCTGGTGGATGGGCGTGCGATAAATTTGGTCGTGTGAAAACTATTGCTTGGTCAGTAGTATTTTTCTCAATCATGACATGTATTTTAGGCTTTACCCAAAGCTATGAACAATTTTTAATTTTACGTTTTATTGGCGCTTTTGGTTTGGGTTCACTTTATATGGCGTGTAATACGCTCATGGCAGAATATGTACCAACCAAATACCGCACAACGGTACTTGGGACTTTGCAAACGGGTCAAACCGTGGGGTATATCGTTGCAACGCTGATGGCGGGTGCCATTATTCCAGATCACGGCTGGCGCATGCTATTTTATGTCACGATTATTCCTGCTGCTTTTGCCCTGATCTTTATGCGTTTTGTTCCTGAACCAAAATCTTGGCAGGAAGCAAAAATTGAGCAGCTAAAACGCCGTGAATTAAAACTTGAACCTGTACAGCAGCAAGCTGCAGTCAATCAAAATGCACCTTCTGAAAGTATTTATAAACGTATTTTTGGACACACTAATCATCGCAAAATGTTCTTCTTTTGGATGTCGACCGCTGCATTTCTACAATTCGGTTATTACGGTGTTAACAACTGGATGCCAACGTATCTAGAAACCGAACTCAGCATGAACTTTAAAGCCATGACAGGCTATATGGTAGGTGCATATACCGCCATGATTTTGGGTAAAATTTTAGCAGGCTATGCCGCTGACAAGTTCGGACGTCGTATTACCTTTGTGTTTGGTACGGTAGCTACGGCAGCATTCTTACCGATCATCATTTTCTATAACACACCAACCAACATCGCCTATTTACTCGTAACTTTCGGTTTCTTATACGGTATTCCATACGGTGTAAATGCAACTTATATGGCAGAAAGCTTCTCGACGGATGTACGCGGTACGGCTATTGGCGGTGCTTACAATATGGGACGTTTAGGTGCAGCCATAGCACCAGCAACCATTGGTATGATTGCCGCTGGCGGATCATTCACTATGGCCTTTATTGTAATGGGTGCTGCGTACTTTATTGCAGGTGTTATTCCGGGCTTGTTCATTCGTGAACGTCAATATGATCCCCAGCAAGCATCACTTTCTTCAGATGCGGAAAAAGAAAAACTTGCAAGTTTAGATACACATGTCGCTGAAGCAGAGCAAAAAGCGTCTGCAAAAACTGCAACAGTTAAATAATTAAAAAGATCTGTGCCATAGCTCAATCCTATGGCACATCTGGAGTGAACTATGGGTGCATTAAAAGGAATTCGCGTATTGGACTTAAGCCGTGTTTTGGCAGGTCCTTGGTGCGGTCAAATATTGGCTGATTTAGGAGCAGAGGTAATCAAAATTGAGCGTCCTAAAGTCGGGGATGATACCCGTATGTGGGGACCACCTTGGATGCCAAATCAGCAAGGTCAAGCGACGAAAGAATCAGGCTATTACCAATGTGCGAACCGTAATAAATATTCTGTAGCCATTGATATTGCTAGTGAAGAAGGGCAAGCTCTAGTCCGTGAAATTGCCCAAACGGCAGATGTCGTGATTGAAAACTACAAAGCAGGTTCACTGGCCAAATATGGTTTGGACTATGCATCGCTCAGTGCGCTAAATCCAAATATCGTATATTGCTCAATTACAGGTTTTGGTCAGGATGGGCCACGCGCGGAAGAACCGGGCTATGACTTTATTATTCAAGGTATGTCAGGTTTGATGAGTATTACTGGTGAATCTGATGATGTAATCGGTGGAGGCGCACAAAAGGTGGGGGTCGCTGTGGTCGATATTCAGACCGGACTGTACTCAACGATTGCCATTCAGGCGGCATTGTTGGCGCGGCAGCATACAGGCCGTGGTCAATATATCGATATGTCTTTACTCGATGTACAGGTGGCAGCACTGGCCAATCAAGGCATGAACTATTTGACCTCGGGTAAAGCACCTAAACGTATGGGAAATAATCACCCGAATATTGTGCCGTATCAAACTTTTAAAGCCAAAGATAAGGAATTTATTATTGCCTGTGGTAATGATAAGCAATTTAAAGACTTGTGTATTGCGATTGGCTATACAGAACTGTTAGATCAACCAAACTATTTACGTAATCAAGATCGGGTAAAGCACCGTGAGGAATTGATTCCATTATTGAGTGCCTATTTTCTGACTCAAGATGCTCAAGTTTGGGTCGATGCGATTCATGCGGTAAAAGTGCCTGTGGGTGTCATCAACTCTGTAGAAGACGCATTAAATGAACCGCAAATTCAACACCGTAACATGGTAGTGAATATTCCACATGCTTTAAATCATGATTTTAAAGTGATTGGTTCACCGATGAAGTTATCTGATACACCTGTGGAATACCGTCATGCACCACCACAGTTAGGGCAGCACACAATCGAAATTTTGTCCCAATTTAGAACTGAAGCTGAATTAAATGAATTGGCTGCACAAGGCATCATTGATCAACTCAGTCATCCTGCAGCTTAAAATTCCCTAATTTAATTTTGGAATAGACCTAGTGCATAAATCATTTTTTGAACTTTTAAAATTCATGTTTTAAATTCCCTCTCCTTTCAGGAGAGGGTTAGGGAGAGGTTGTTTTATGCTTAATCTTACGGAGCATGCTCCTCATCCCAAACGGAGATGAGGCTTTCATTGTCAATTTAAGTACCGATTAATGATTATTTTTTGCTTTTTGAATAAGCACTAATATTTGGGCATTAAAAGTATCGCCAAAATTAACAGTTTAGACCGAAGGACTCCAATACTTCGGTCTTTTTGATCATGCCGCAAGCAAGGCTTTTGCTACTACACGGTGTTTGGCCTGAAGTTCATCGACATCAACATTAACCAAGCTTTGATTTTTGACGACCCAATCGCCTTTGACCATGACATGTTCAGCACGGTCAGCACCACAGAGTAGCAAAGCCGCGATCGGATCATGTGAGCCTGAAAAACGTATGTCATCTAATCGGTAAAATGCAAAATCAGCTTGGAAACCTTCAGCAAGTTGTCCTAGGTGTTGCTCACGCCCCAACAGCTGTGCAGAGCCATGTGTTGCCCAGCGCAAGGCAAGTTCAGGTGTAATCTTTTCTGCGCCATATTTTAAGCGCTGCAAGTACATGGCCTGACGCGCTTCAAGGAGTAGGTTTGATGCATCACCTGATGCTGAGCCATCTACGCCTAAACCAATTGGGCTACCAGCGTGTAATAAGTCCATGGTTGGGCAAATACCAGAAGCAAGACGCATATTGGAATGAGGGCAATGGCAAATGCCTACTTTGGCTCGTCCTAAACGTCGTATTTCATTGGCATTAAAATGAATGCCATGTGCCAACCATGTACGTTCATTTAGCCAACCCACGCTTTCCAAATAATCGACGGTGCGCATGCCGAAGTTTTGAAGGCAGAAATGTTCTTCATCTATGGTTTCTGCCAAATGTGTGTGTAAACGCACATCCAGTGCTGCTGCAAGTTTGGCACTTTCATGCATAATGTCTTGCGTCACTGAAAAAGGCGAGCAAGGTGCAAGGGCAATATTCACCATGGCGTCTTCCTGCCGTTGATGATACTTCGATACCAAACGTTCAGAGTCTTTTAAGATGATGTCCATGTCCTGAACGGTATGCTGCGGAGGAAGACCGCCGGCATCTTCACCTAAACTCATCGAACCACGAGTAAGCATCACTCGTATACCTAAGTCTTGTGCTGCATTAACTTGTACATCGATGGCACGGTTCAGTTGATTTGGAAATAAATAATGATGATCCGCAGCGAAGGTACATCCCGACAGTAATAATTCAGCTAAAGCCACTTGAGTTGCTAAGTGTAATTGTTCTGGGTTTAATTTTGCCCAAATTGGGTACAAAGTTTTTAGCCATGGAAATAATGGTGCATTGACCACGGGTGCCCACGCACGTGTCAGGGTTTGGTAAAAATGATGATGGCTATTGATCAGACCTGGGAGCATAACCAAATCTTTTGCATTAAATATTTCGTCATAAGCCTGACTGGGCAGCCCATTTAGCCCAACTAGCTCAATAATTTTTCCTTGAGAAATCAGTACACCACCACGAGCGTCCTGATTATTGGCAGTAAATACCGCAAGCGGATTTTTTATCCAAACTATAGTCATAACAAGATCTTGGTCAAAGGAAGCAACTGGTTTTGAGCAATTTCCATACCACTGAAATTTTAAAATAGGAACTTAAAGCTGATTTCCAGCAATATTTAGGCTGCATACCTATAAATTCATCATAAAAAACATGTATTTATTTAAGAATGGTTTTTCCTGTTCTAATTTTTAGAAAGAATCTTTAAAAACTTAGCAATAGACCAAACAGTTAAAGCAACTTATTTATTGCATGGCGAACATCGATAAGTGTTGAGGACCTTTGTATTATAAATATGTGATTATTAAATTTAGAAAATAATGCTATTTATAATAAAAAAATTATTTTAAATTTGGTTGGATTTAATTTTATCCAAAATAAATTTTTAAAATATATCCTTCATTTTAAATTGTATCACATCAAATATATTTTAAACACTGTGGGGAAATAGAATGAGTTTTAAATTAAAAGCATTGGTCAAAACGATTTTAGTCTTCTCGACAGTTGGTATGCTGGGTTTGGGTCAATCTTATGCAGCAGAAAAGGCCGCTTTTGTATATTTGGGTCCAACCAGTGACCATGGATGGTCATATTCACATGAACAAGGGCGCATCAAGGCAGACAAAGCTTTAGCTGGAAAATATAAAACCACATATATCGAAAATGTACCTGAAACTGCCGATGCAGAGCGTGTTATTCGTAACTTGGCACAACAAGGCAACAAAGTCATTTTCGGTACATCATTTGGTTATATGAACTCGATGGAAAAAGTTGCGAAACAATTTCCTAAAACAGTCTTTATGCACGCAACGGGTTATAAACAAGGAAAAAATTTAGGTGTGTACGAACTTCGAACTTATGAAGGGGCGTATATGCTTGGTGTGGTTGCGGGGCAAAAGACCAAAACCAATACCATTGGTGTCGTCGCGTCATTTCCAATTCCTGAAGTCGTTCGAAACATCAATGCCTATACTTTAGGTGCGCAGAGTGTAAATCCGAAAGTCAAAACCAAAGTAATTTGGGCCAATACATGGTTTAACCCCGGTAAGGAACGTGAAGCAGCATTGGCATTAATCGCTCAAAAAGCAGATGTGTTGATGCAAAATACCGATTCACCTGCTGTAGTACAAGCCGCACAACAAAAAGGGGGGTATGCATTTGGCTGGAACTCAGACATGAGTAAATTTGGACCGAAAGCACATCTTGCAGCAGCAGTGTTACATTGGGAAAAAATCTATGAACCTGTGATGAAACAAGTCGCGGCAAATACATGGAAGCCTTCGGCGATCAAATATGGCGTAAAACAAAGTGCTGTAAATATTGAAAACTTTGGCCCAGAAACGACGGCTGCAATGAAAACCAAAGCCATTGCAGTTCGTGATTCATTACGTACTGGGGCATTACATCCATTTACAGGACCGATTTATAAACAAGATGGCAGTGTCTTGGTCGCAAAAGGCAAAACATTGACGGATATCGATTTGTCTAAAATGAACTACTATGTCAAAGGTGTAGATGGGTCACTACCTAAATAAGAATTTGATAAACAATACATTTTAAAATATTGCAAGTTGCAAGAGAGGCAACTTGCTCTACATAGGTCGAGTGATTATGAGTATTCCCGTAATTGATTTAGCGCAGGCATTGACGCCTTCCTCAGCCAATATCACAGACGTGGTAGAAAAGTTAAGAGGGGCAGCAACCAGTTCAGGTTTTTTCTATGTAAAAAATCATGGAATATCATCAGCGTTGATTCAACGTCAGTTTGAATTGGCAGCTAAAATCTTTGCATTGCCATTGGGAACCAAACTTAAATATGATCAGAGCTTGAATGATAGCCATTTGGGCTTTGAACAGCTTGCAGCGCAAAAGTCAGACTACAGCGCAAAGCCAGATATTAAGGAAGGTTTCTACTGTGCAAAAAATTACCCTACAGATCATCCCTATGTTTTAGCCAAATATCAGGGTTATGGTATTAATCAATGGCCGAGTGCTGAAGTACCTGAAATGGAACAGTTTTGTCAGGAGTATATAGCACAGCTAAATGGCCTAGCACAGCGCATTATGCAACTCTTAGCACTGTCTTTATCTTTAGATGAAAGCTATTTTGATGACTGTTGTATCGACCCCATGATTACCCTAAAAATGCTCTGTTATCCACCGCATCCTGTCGGTGCAGATGAATATAGCTTTGGCGTTGGAGCGCATACTGATTGGGGCTCCATCACGATTTTAGCACAAGATGAATGTGGAGGGCTGGAGGTTTGTTTACCAGATGGGACATGGGTTGCAGCGCCACCGATCAAAGATACGTTTATTGTCAATTTAGGCGATCTGATCCCACGTTGGAGTAATGACCTGTATAAATCAAATCCACATCGTGTTAGAAATTTATTTTCAAAAGGTCAGTCTCGCTATTCGATTCCATTTTTTTATGGGCCGAATTACATGACGCCAATCAATGCCTTACCAGGAACGGTGAAAGATGGTGAAATTTACCGTTATGCACCCTGTACGGCTGGTGAACACATGGAACAAATGTATCAGCAAGCTTATGACTTAAGTCTAGAAGAACAATTAGTACTGGAAAAAATCACTTAATCTCTCATACTAATTTCTTGGTTTCCTTTTATAGCCCTTCGTTCAGCCCGATAGGGCTTTTTTTATGATCAATAGATTTCTTTCATAAGTCATTTTTCACTCAGCTCCAAGTTATAAATTCCAGCAATTAGATTGAATCTTAATGCTAGTCTTTTGCCTCGATTGCGATATCGCTCAGCAAGAATTTTGAAG
>NZ_VPDJ01000042.1:0-11183 GCF_013417755.1 Acinetobacter sp. YH12231 | reverse complement strand
CAGCAGGGGTGTCATCGGGTCGTCATCCACCGCATCCGAGGCCAGATAGCTGTTTTCGACATCCCGTTCCAGCAGGCCTTGCCGTTCCAGATAGCGACCCACCCGGTGGGCGATGGTGTGCGTCAGCGGCACTGTTGCAAATAACCACGAATGGTAAGCTGAAGACTGTTTTAGCTAAAGGTGCAGCATATGAATCCTTTCCATGGTCGGCATTTTCAGGGCGAAATCATTCTTTGGGCTGTGCGCTGGTATTGTAAATATGGCATTAGCTATCGTGAACTGCAGGAAATGCTGGCCGAACGGGGTGTGAATGTTGATCACACGACTATTTACCGTTGGGTTCAACGTTATGCTCCTGAAATAGAAAAACGTTTACGCTGGTATTGGCGTAATCCTACAGATCTGAGCTCGTGGCATATTGATGAAACCTATGTAAAAGTGAATGGACGATGGTCTTATCTGTATCGTGCAGTCGATCAACGTGGCGATACCATTGATTTTTATCTTTCTTCTAGACGTAATACCAAATCAGCATATTGTTTTCTTGGAAAAATTTTAAATAATGTGAAGAAGTGGCAAATTCCACAAGTGATCAACACGGATAAAGCACCCACATATGGACGTGCTTTATCACGGTTAAAACGGGAAGGTAAATGTCCACCAGACCTTGAGCACAGGCAAATTAAGTATAAAAATAACGTGATTGAATGTGATCATGGCAAGCTAAAGCGGATCATCAGGGCCACATTAGGATTCAAATCTATGAAGACGGCTTATGCCACAATTAAAGGTATTGAAGTCATGCGTGCACTACGTAAAGGACAAGCATCGTCATTTTATTATGGTCAGCCTCAGGGTGAAGTGTGTCTAATCAACAGGGTTTTCGGTCTCTAAGTACTTTTTAAAGGGAACATCATCGACTCAAATCTCTATTTGCAACAGTGCCTTAAATAGTCCTATCATCCATAGGGCTTGAAAAAACGGCTCCAGAAGCCCCTTTTTTCTGGTTCTGGCTCAATATGTTCAGGGACTGGAATACGCTTATTTTCCTTTTGTTCCGGAGTAGTCAATCCGTCATCTTTCTGGTCTGGTTCTAGTTTAGGATTCTCTATCATCTCAGAATCAACAGGAGGAACAACTTTGTGCTCTTCTACCCCTGTTTTTGGTTGTTCAAGCTGACCTTTAAACTCAATTCTATGAGTCAAATCTTCTATGTGTTGCATCAAAGCCTTTTCTCTGTGATTGGCTAAGTCCAATTGATTTTTAAGTAATGAAATTTGATCTTTTAATACAGTTTCGACTTCTGACTGGACGTGTACATGTACATCCTTCTGTACGTGTTCAGTGCGTGTACTGGACTGAACACCTGAAGGATTTCCGTAGACTCTGATAAGTTCAGATAGATCTATAAGACCATCATGATCCCTTGATAATTCACCATTTTTTATAGCTTCGTATATTGTTGTACGTGATTTTTTAAAGGCTTTACTAGCGTCCATAACGCTAAATTTTGTTGTGTTCAATGGAATCCCTCAGTGCGTGTACAAGGATGTTCATCTGAACATTCTACCTAAACATGAAATTTATTTTGTATTAAAGCCTACTTTCTTTAGATAGGGGAGTAGCTCTTCAATTTTTTTGTTCAATAGTAAGGTCGACATTGAATTCTGCTAATTTTTCAATCCATCTATTACCTTCGTTGTTCTTAAAATCAGTTTTTATTCTTTCTACTAATTCGTCTGTAGTCTCACCAGATTCTTTGAATCTCAAGCTCAATTCTTCACTTTGAATTATCGTTAAATAAACCATTTTTGCAGTTATTTTATTTTGCGCTTGGTTACTACCAGTTTCACTTTGTTGATTAGCTCCAATAGTTTTCTTTTTTCTAACTATAAAATTAACATGACTAGCTTTGCGTCCTTCTTTCTTAACTGCTTTAAACTCAATAGTCAGTTCTGTTTTAGAGTTAATGTCATCAATATGAGGTTTAAGAATAGTACTTTTGAAATCTCTATATTCTGGGTATGAATTTTCTGCTAGACCTAAAGCACTTTTTAATTCTTTAATGGATACATCGAAATTAGAACGAAATTCATTTTGTACCAAGAATGGGTAAAGTTTTAAACCGTGACCATGTAAGGCAACAGCCGACTTAACTTTAAATTTTGTATACGAATTTTGTTTATTAAAAACATACATAATGTATAGGGCAAAATGCGTGAAAGAAATATAAAAACATCCATCCTTGTATGAGCATGTACTAATGAGTCTTGTTCGAATTTCTCGATCTTTTCCAGGATGATAAAAAACTACACTGTGGTCGTAGAGAGCATCTACTACTCGGTTTAAGGCTACATAAGCACTGCTTGGCTTTAAGCCCGTCAATTCAGCATATTCTTTAGCTGTTACAGTGAATTCTGTTGTTTCATTGGGATCTGATGCTAGCCGAACTTTAGGGCTAAAAAAGAATAGCAATTTTAGAATATCGTCTTTTGGTGATTTCTCATGCTTCAATTGCCAGAAAATATTTTGAAAGACAGCATAGTCTTTTGGATAACGTTTGGCAGGTGCTGCAAGAGGAAAAAGAGATTTGTCATGTTCCTCAAAATTTTTAATTTTCTTTAATGATACAGCCATCTAAAATCACTATTCTTCTATTATGTGGTGGTATTTTTAATACTATTCACCCCCACTTATTAAGTCAAGCATATCTTGATTACAACCTAACATTTCGCCCCCACTAACCTAACATTTCGCCCCCACTAACCTAACATTTCGCCCCCACTAACCTAACATTTCGCCCCCACTAACCTAACATTTCGCCCCCACTAACCTAACATTTCGCCCCCACTTAAAGTCAAAAACCTAACATTTCGCCCCCACTTAAAGTCAAAAACCTAACATTTCGCCCCCACTTTAGTGTCTGAAACACTGGTATAGCAACACATTGAGACTGGTCGTAAAGCTTTTTAAAAGCTTTTTAAAAGCTATTAAAAGCTTTTAATAAAGCTTTTAAAATTAATAAATGAAAAATTGCCCTTGGTTTTCGCTACGCTCAAACTCTATTGAATCTCGCTTTCGCTCGATTCGCCGGGGCAATTTTTTGGTTTATGTTTTCGTGAATTTAAGAAAAAGCAAAAGCAAGATCAAAAGCAACTCGGAATTCGCTTCGCTCATAGAGCTTTTTTACTCGCTACGCTCGGTCTAGGCTCAAATTTCTGCATATGATTTACGCTTATTTAGGCTTCACAGCTTAAAAAACGGTTTTTCAGAGAGTCTAGGCGCGAATTTTGGTGGTTCGCTCGTAGACACTCGCTCTATAGATGCTTATACAAGGCTTAAAATGGCGTTTTTTAGCCCGATTACAAAGTCATGTGATGAAATGATGGTTTTTGCTATGAAGTGGCTTAAATCGCAAATGAGAGCGAAATAGAGTTATTTTTATAAAGACAAACCCAGCCCCTAAGGGGCTGGGTTCTTAAAACCACTAGTTTGTACGTATTTATACTGCATCAACAGTTTGAAAATATCATTGTCGGCCAAGACAACTAATTTTCACGATTGTAGAATCGTTTTAAGACAGTTTTTTCGGTAAATCATGCTAGCCAAAGCATGTTGATACCACTCGAATATTACCGAAAAAAATCTGTTTTCAATCACCTTAAACATCACCAACTTATCGGCATAGACTTTCCCAATTAACAGCGCTTACGTTTTTATTCGCTCGAACTGTCTGCAACCTCGATGTAGCTAAGGTTTTGTACTGGTCTATTCTCTAACACTTCTAAAGACCGTCACCGATCACCACCTCGTTGTTTGCCTAGAATTGCTTTTCTGTGAACTCATCAATCAGAAATTAAATATCTACAACTCATACGGTGTGAAGTGCGCCCACGTTAGTTTCACTTGTCTTTGATTTCAATAAAAAACATTGAAATCGAGTAGTACGCTTATCTCTAACTTAACTAAAATCAATTCCATACTTCGCTAGACCGCAGTTCCAAGTCTTTTCTAGCTTATATTTCCTAGTTAAATTAATAAGGTAAAGCACTTACTCTACGCATATCGACTGCCATCAACTATTTTGTAGTTGTATGTTGACAGAGACGACCTTACAGGCTTGAGCTATCCATTGATCTGTCAGCAATTTGCAACGTATCTCTACGAATTCAGCAAATCACCGTACAGTACCGAACGATCCAGTTATTCACCTCACGCCCCTGACACCTTACGATGCCCTCAAAAGCCCACCTGTGCGCCTTGACTATGCCCTTGCGAAGCATCTGCCAAGCGGTTATTAACGCCATTCACCCAATCCTTGAGATGGCTCACCGTAACAAATAAAACAGGGTTAATTCACTAAGTTACCAGTCGCATGTTTTAAACGCTGATAACCCGTCAATTCCCGTGTCCGTGTCGCCCTACTTGCATCCTGTAAAAACAGGAACATAACTTTTGTAACAGGTAGAAAAGAGGAGTCACACCTCTCAGCCCCTATCGTAGCCGCGCCAGCTAGATTTCTCACGCACGCAGCTTCACCGATAAAAATTTTCACAACTTGGCACGTTGCGAAAATGGGTGATGTTGTTTGTTCATGGTTGGCAATCCATGAACAAACAATTTTTAAGGAAAATTGAATGTATGGATTGGCAGTCCAACGAAAAAACAATATCTACAAATCTGATCTTATGCGTATCAAATACCATGTCAAGTCGAATTTTTGGAACTGCTAATTATGCGATAGCATAATTCGGTTATAACTACCTATAACTAGTCTTTTAGATATAACTATTAAAAAAATCTTTGGAATACCTTTAAGAATCTACAAATGAAGGTATATTGATAATTAAATTTTTGGACTAAATAAGAAAAAATGATTTATTACACCACTGGCATAAAAGAGTTCACTCATACGACCCTTGCATGTTTCAGCAAAGGTTACGATTTGGGAATTTTGATTAAACCGAGCAGTTTTAGTAATGCAGAATCCATGCTTGAAAAGTGGAATGACCGCTATGGTTTGCTGAATACACCACAACAGCAGTATCGAAAATTTCTGTCCGGACAAAGTACGTTTTGTTGCATCGTTGCGAATGGCGGTTGTTTTCAGAAAGAAAATCTAACCGAAGCTGATTTTTATCGTTACTTGCGTGATAAATCGAAAAATGAAAATAAGTTATATACCCTTAGACCCCCGACTTTGCTTTTACTTTGCCGTGTAAATGACTTACTTCTACGTTTGCCTGATGGTGTGATTATTCAGAATAAATATGATCATCTTGATTATTTAAATGATCAAATTTCTAAACAGGTCAAAGGTGCTGAAACCTTTGGAAAGATATCCTTAACAGTGGGTGAATATACTTTTTTACAGCTCACAAAACGAGCCAAAAGTATCAAAGAATTGCAAGAAATGGGTTTAAGTGAAAATACCAAACATGCGACTAACTTTACATGGCGTTTGAAGCAAGAAGCGTTTGAGGCTGTGCGTCAACGTGGCGTTAATTTGGTAAATAGCTTTCAAAAAAATAAATCCAATACGGATGTAAAAGAACATTTTGAAAAGTACCTTTTAAGCCTTGAGGGCTATATTGGCTACCGTGGTGTACGTGTGCAGATCGGTAAGTTATATAGCATGTTCACGGCTTATTTTCAGTCAAAAATGAACCGTAGTTTTTTAGGTGCAGGTGGACGAAAGTTAAATCTAAGCTATGTCCGTGCTTCCACTCCAAAAATTAAAAATAATACGGAAATCCATACATATTTTAGGGCTATTAAAGACGAAGCCAATCAAAGCTCAAGAGAGCTACTTTTGGCATGGAAAAGCAGTGAGGAGGGTAAGAGGTTTTTAGCGTCCAAAAGCAGTGATGGCTATGTTTATAGCGATAGTTTTTACAAGGATATTGAGTGATGGCTAAAACCCCTTATTTCAATAAACGTAGGTGGCTTGAGAGCCGACAGGATGAAATTACCGAGCTGTACCGCACGGGTAAAAGTTGGCATGAAATTGTTGAGCATTTAAAAATTTCTCATGCCATGCCCTTTGCCCTGATTGAAGCCGATTTTTTTAAATATTGTGATTTTTTAGTTGATGAGGTTGCGACAAGTCACTTTGAGGAAAATATTGAGCTACAGCGACAGCTCACCGACTTTAAAAAGCAATTTTCTACAATAGAAAAAGCTAAAGAATCTCTAGAACAAGAGAATGAAGCCCTCAAAGAAAAAAACATAAAACTGACTGCTAGAGCAAAGCAGTTGATTCAAGAGTCTAAAGAGCAGGATGAATTTAATGAGGAAAGTCAAAAAATCAATGCCGATCAAGCGAAAAATCTTATTCAGCAGATCAATTTAAATAAACAACTGGAGCAATCCAATACTGCGCTATCACTTAAAAATGAACAGCAGAGCGAAAAATTAGAAAAAATTTCAAAATATATGGATGCTATTCAGGCTGAAATGGATAAGTTTTCAATGTCAGAGGTGGAGTATAAGGAGAAAATTAAAATAGCTCATGATACGATTTTTAGGCTTAAAGCAATGCTAACAGTGCTACTTGTAATATTGTTAGGTTTCGCCTTTAAATCAGGTTTATTTGCGTAGAAAAGACGATTTCACAGAAGATGCGACATTATGTAAATTTGGAGTATAGCCTAACGGAACAAAATAAAGTCTTAAAAAGCAACTCAAAAACCGTATTTATAGACTTAATATTTAATTTCGGTACAATATGTATTTAATTATCTAAACTCTAACGGTACAGAATGCCTAATCAGGTCGGATATATTCGAGTCAGTTCAACTGAACAAAATACTGAACGTCAATTAGATGGAATCAGCCTGGATAAGACCTTTACTGAAAAGGCAAGCGGTGGTAGCCGTGAACGTCCTCAGTTAAATGCAATGCTCGACTATCTGCGTGAAGGTGATACGGTGCATGTTCATAGTATTGATCGTCTGGCACGTAATACAAATGATCTGAACGAAATTGTGAATAGTCTGAATGATCGTGGTATAACCATTATTTTTCATAAAGAGAATTTGACCTTCAGTCATGATGTAGCACAATCGGCAATAAATAAACTCATGTTTCAGATGCTTGCTGCATTTGCAGAGTTTGAACGCTCCATGATCCGTGAGCGTCAAAAGGAAGGAATTGCAAAAGCCAAAGCGAAGGGCTTATATAAGGGAAGAAAGCGGAAGGTTGACTATGTTGAAATACGAAAAGCAATGGCTGAAGAAAATTCAACATTTAGAGGTGTTGCAGAAAAGTTTAAAGTAGGGATAGCAACAGTACAAAGAGCTTTAAAAGAAGAAACTAATAATCAATAAGGTTGATTAATGAAGACGCTTAGATATTCAAATTTAGAAAAGATCATGACCATTTATACTGAAATTTCTACTTATATTACATTTCATAATGCGACTGGTTTAACAGATATAAATAAATCAATGGAAGATTTTTGAACCGTACCGGGTTTGTCGGAGACCAAGCTTTCTGAGAGAATGTCCCGATGAAAAAAGTAAAATATACCCCTGAAATCAGAGAAAGAGCGGTTCAATTATTGATTGAATCCGAGAAAGATTATCCATCGAATTGGGCTGCGATCACCGCTATTGCTCCCTGAGCAGTATACTGCGCAAGGGTTGTACTCCTGAAACACTACGTGTTTGGTATCAAAAATATTTAGATAAACAAAATCCAGTTAAAGTACAGCAGCTTTCAGACCAAGAACGTATCAAACAACTCGAACGCGAAAATAAAGAACTGCAACGCGCCAATGAAATTCTACGTAAAGCAGCCGCTTTTTTCGCCCAGGCGGAGCTCGACCGCCCACACAAATAATGGTGGATTTTATCCATAATAATAAAGAGCTGTACGGAGTCGAGGCGATTTGTAGAATTTTACCGATCGCACCTTCAACCTATTACCGGACTCTAGATCTCTGTGAAAATCCAGAACATCGAGCAAAGCGAGATTTACATGACTTGCATCATGCTGAGGAGATTAAACGAATTTGGAAGGAAAGTTCAGGTCGGTATGGTGTACGTAAAGTCTGGCAAAAACTGAAACGTGAAGGCTATATTATTGCGCGCTGTACTGTTGCTCGATTAATGCAAAAGCTAGGTATAAAAGGTGTTTGGCGTGGTAAGAACAAACAAACCACCCGTAGCCGAGATGATCAAAAACGAGCGGATGACTTGGTAAAACGTAATTTTACTGCTGATCATCCTGACCAACTGTGGGTGAGTGACTTTACGTATATTCAAACAAATTCAGGCTGGGTTTATACTGCATTTATTATTGATGTGTTCTCACGAGCAATTGTTGGATGGAAAGTATCGACACGGATGAATACAGATATGGTGCTCGATGCATTGGAGCAAGCATTTAGGGCGGCAGAGGGGGCTGGAACGCTGAGTGCGCCCATGCCGCATTGCAAAGCAAAAGATAATCGGATAAAATGTAGCAATTCATATTCGTAAGCGTGGAGTAATCAGATGGGAAATTCCAAGTCAGCAGACAAGTAAGCCGCAACAACCAGTATTGTTGTTGCGGCGCTCTGTAAGGCTAGTCTCATCTGATTGCTGACGAGCAGACGTCGCCCGGTATTCCTTAATCGAGGGTTGATTCGTCATGACCACCACACGCCCCGCGTGGGCCTATACGCTGCCGGCAGCACTGCTGCTGATGGCTCCTTTCGACATCCTCGCTTCACTGGCGATGGATATTTATCTCCCTGTCGTTCCAGCGATGCCCGGCATCCTGAACACGACGCCCGCTATGATCCAACTCACGTTGAGCCTCTATATGGTGATGCTCGGCGTGGGCCAGGTGATTTTTGGTCCGCTCTCAGACAGAATCGGGCGACGGCCAATTCTACTTGCGGGCGCAACGGCTTTCGTCATTGCGTCTCTGGGAGCAGCTTGGTCTTCAACTGCACCGGCCTTTGTCGCTTTCCGTCTACTTCAAGCAGTGGGCGCGTCGGCCATGCTGGTGGCGACGTTCGCGACGGTTCGCGACGTTTATGCCAACCGTCCTGAGGGTGTCGTCATCTACGGCCTTTTCAGTTCGATGCTGGCGTTCGTGCCTGCGCTCGGCCCTATCGCCGGAGTATTGATCGGCGAGTTCTTGGGATGGCAGGCGATATTCATTACTTTGGCTATACTGGCGATGCTCGCACTCCTAAATGCGGGTTTCAGGTGGCACGAAACCCGCCCTCTGGATCAAGTCAAGACGCGCCGATCTGTCTTGCCGATCTTCGCGAGTCCGGCTTTTTGGGTTTACACTGTCGGCTTTAGCGCCGGTATGGGCACCTACTTCGTCTTCTTCTCGACGGCTCCCCGTGTGCTCATAGGCCAAGCGGAATATTCCGAGATCGGATTCAGCTTTGCCTTCGCCACTGTCGCGCTTGTAATGATCGTGACAACCCGTTTCGCGAAGTCCTTTGTCGCCAGATGGGGCATCGCAGGATGCGTGGCGCGTGGGATGGCGTTGCTTGTTTGCGGAGCGGTCCTGTTGGGGATCGGCGAACTTTACGGCTCGCCGTCATTCCTCACCTTCATCCTACCGATGTGGGTTGTCGCGGTCGGTATTGTCTTCACGGTGTCCGTTACCGCGAACGGCGCTTTGGCAGAGTTCGACGACATCGCGGGATCAGCGGTCGCGTTCTACTTCTGCGTTCAAAGCCTGATAGTCAGCATTGTCGGGACATTGGCGGTGGCACTTTTAAACGGTGACACAGCGTGGCCCGTGATCTGTTACGCCACGGCGATGGCGGTACTGGTTTCGTTGGGGCTGGTGCTCCTTCGGCTCCGTGGGGCTGCCACCGAGAAGTCGCCAGTCGTCTAACCGACGACTGGTAGCAGGCCCGCTCCGATGCGGCGCACTAACCATCGAAACCTCGTGAATGTCGGTATCCTGTCTGGCAGGATACCGCTCATTTCCCTTGTTCAGTTCATCGCCGTCGCCGAGCATCTGAATTTTCGGCATGCGGCCAAGGCACTTGGTATCAGCCAGTCGAGCGTCAGCGCGCGTGTGAAAGCGCTGGAGGATAACCTTGGTGTCCTGCTATTTGAGCGCCATGCGCGGGGCGTTCGGCTAACAGACGCAGGCAGGCACTTCATGGAGCGTGTCACGGCGGGTGTCGATCAACTCGATCACGCAGTGAAGACCGCAGGCATGACAGCTCAAGGAGAATACGGCCGGCTTCGCATCGGCATCCATGCCTTAATCCCACGCAGCTTTCTCACGGAGCTGATCCGTCATTATCGGGAAGAACATACGGGCATTGAGGTTGAGATCACCGAAGGCACAGCCCGCGATGCGGTGATGCAGCTTCGTGCTGACCAGCTCGACGTGGTGTTCGTCGCGGGCAAGCCCGAGATGCCCGACTGCCATACCCGACCGATCTGGACCGAACCGCTGGTGGCCGTGCTATCGGATGGGCATCGCCTCGCCGGGCAGTCCGCAATCACTTGGTCCGATCTGGTCGGCGAGACTTTCATTGTTCGCTATGGTGGCACCGGCCCGCAGGTCCATGACCATATCGTGCTGCGCCTTGCCGGGCGTTGGCCCGCACCGTCGATCCGGCGCTTTGATGTGGGGCGCGACACGCTGCTATCTATGGTCGGACAAGGCTTCGGCATCACTATCGTCGGCGAGGCAACGTCATTGTTGCCGACGACCGGCATCGTCTTCCTGCCCTTCCTCGATGAACCGGAGCCGGTTGCCTTTACAGCCGTCTGGTCGCCGTTCAATCGCAACTCCGCACTGAAAAATCTACTCAACCTCGCAGGCAAAATGAAGCGTGACGGCGATTCGCCCAATCGTTTCCTGGATGGCACTCGACCGGCACGATAACGGCACAGGCGATCCATCCTATTTGCCGCCGATAGTATCCGGCAGCCCTCCGGCATCCTCTTTCCTGTTGCCCGTCCCGATTTTGCCTACTCTCTGATCGGCTCCGTCTCTTTTGCCGACTGGAGCCTGCATTGCGCGGAGGCCGAATCCTTTGGGGTCAGATCGCCGTAGTCATCACCATCGTTCTGGTGATGACACTGAGAAATTTGACGATAATCAAAATACTGACCTGCAAAGAAGCGCTGCATACGTCGATAAAATGATTGTGGTAAACACTTGATGGGCAAGGCTTTAGATGCAGAAGAAAGATTACATGTTTGCTT
>NZ_VPDJ01000005.1:0-212068 GCF_013417755.1 Acinetobacter sp. YH12231 | reverse complement strand
TAGCAATGATGATATGGACTGGTATATGTATAAAATCAGACATTTAGTTGAAAATGCATTTTGTAGATTAAAACAATTTAGAGGAATTGCCACAAGATACGATAAGCTAAAACGTAACTATCAAAGCGCTGTTGCTTTAGCTTGTATATTTATATGGTTGCCTCTTTAGCTCAATTTATCGGCTGTAAATGTCAACACACCCTAATAAAACTCGCGCGTGGACTACAATTTTTTAAGATTTTTGCCAAATGCACCAAAACACTGTCCCCCATTTGGTGTCCATATTGGTCATTAATTTTTTTAAAATTATCGACATCGAGCAAAATGACACAGCCTTTATCAACCGCACCCTCTATAAATATTTGTTCTTTAAAGGCATGGCGATTTTTCAGTCCCGTCAACTCATCGCAAAAACTTACACGTTGCAAAGCCAAATATAGACGTTTATTTCGTGCATACAGCTCACAAATAAACAGAAAAATGATCAAATAAATACCCAATGCCAAACGATAAGAACTGATCCGCGAGAGCATATGTACCTGTGCATCCGACCAATATTCCCCAGCCAATGGCATGGCACCATACCAGCCACAGATCAGCGTCATTAAGCCAATCAGCCAGCAAAAGGTTTTGAAGTCATATTTGATCGCGTAGTAACACATCAATAAAGGCAAGACCATGCAAGCATAGAAGATCTGATCATTTGAGATCACATATTGGACGGCCAGTGCCACGATCAGATAGCCATAATCCACCCACGGCACATTTATCCAGCGCTGAACACCAAACAGTAAACACACCACAGCCAAACTTGTTGCAAATTGCTCTAGAAAATAATCAACAAAGGCAAAGTATTGGTTGTCCATCTGAAAGCACGCCACAAACAAGAGACTGCCTGCAAAAGCACTCACGATACTCGGAACAGCTAACATTAGGGTTCGCTTAAAGCGGCGTTTTTTTAAATGGCTCAGCGCTAAATAGGCTTTAATAAATACCCAAATCTGAAATGCCGAAATCGCACACAGGAGAAATTTATCTTCTAAGATTTTGGCAGGATCGACCATCAGCGAAGCCACAAAGATCGCACTAAAAGCATAGAGCACGATCAGTAAATCGTGGCTTAAATGCTTCCGCATTAAAATCATGCCATAGGCAGCAAATGCATTTACCACCCAAACAGGGCTAATGAATAATTCATAGGTATAGCCTATCGACACCAATGAAACCGCACATATGGCAAGCCATAGCAGTATTAATTTTTTCATACGCTAAAAAAATCATCTCTAAAGATGGCGATAAACCTTTCATTCAAAGCCAATCGGTCTAAGGTTAGAATGTTTGCAAGTTCAATACAGCTCAGCTTCTTATGAGTTATGGGCTGCTGGCTAAAAATTTATGTTTAAATTTTCGGCGTATTTTAAGTGATTTAAGTCACACTATTGGTTGATAGTTGTATTAAATTTGCAAATCCAATGCCTCAGGACAATTTTAGGGCTCACGTTTTCTGCGCCATTCATACTAGCTCAGACCACGCTCCCCCCAATTAAGTTCGCTAGCAACAAAAAAAGCCATCCGCTAAAGGATGGCTTTGAATTGCATAACATATCTCGAAGCTGTGCTGAATAATTTGAATGAAAAGGACTTATTTTAATATTTGTAATTGTTCCATCAACCAAGCCATGTATTTGTCTTGATCCATAAAGTCAGGCGCCATCCCTGTATCCAAACTATAAAATTGTTGATTAAATTCAATCACAATCTGTTCAGTCAGATGCCAATCTTCAATCATGCGAAAATATTGACTGAAGAAAAAACGGTTCTTACCCCAATTGTTTAAACTTTCCAACCGTGGATATTGGCGGTTCGCGATAAAGTCGATATAGACCTGCTGAATATCATCAAAAATCTGAATAGCTCGCATGAGCATGGACCTCTATATGATGTAAAACCCTGCTATAAGCCACTTTATCGCGCAAATTTGAAAGAGTGATGACAGTCAGTTAAAGCTTTTGTTTCAACTCTGAACGGTTCTTTTGGCGGATCTCATCCATTTGTGCATTGAGTGCTAACATCTCTGTATAAAGCTGATTAAACTGCTTTAAAGGCGCATCTTCATAGAACATAAATAATTTATTTTTCTTTTCCCATTTATTGGCTTTCAGCACAGCAAAGAGCTCATCAGCCTTCGCCAAGCTTTGCTTTTCTAACTCAAATAAAGCATGCGACTCATCACTATCACGACTGTCTCTTAAACTCTGCGCAATTTGCTGACGAAACACCTGTTTGACCGCCAACTGTTTGGCCTGCGCTAAACCATTTTCCTCTTGCTGTGTGGTTTTTTGTTCATAAGCATCGACCACTGCATGCACCTGCTGCAGCATTTGCTCAGTCTCTTGATATTGGTTTTTTTTATCTTTTAATAAGCGATCGATATCGAGAAATTTATCCCAATTCAGTGCTTTAAGATCACGAATATATTGATTCCGCGCTTCTGCACGCTGCAGCATTTGGCTCAAAATAAAATCCGACATGATTTTATAATCCCCCGTTAGCCGTGCATCTGTCACATTGAGTTGTATCGGCTCTTCCCAGTGCTGAGCTTGCTGAAAAATTTGCTCGGTTTTTTCACGCAAAACCGTTTCATAGGTCGAGAGTTGCACAGCTTCTTTTTGCTGTACTGAATATTGATAAAACATCCATCCAAAGACCAATACCGTAGCACTGGCCAAGACAACAAAGATACGCGGCATAATGAGCTCCGAATGCCCTTTTATTCAGTTTAACCAAAAGTTTGAAGATTGACGATAAAATAGCCATGCTTTTTAAGAAGGCTATTTGAAAACATCAATGTAAATAGACTTAAATTGCGCATGCCATCAAAACGAAAATTCATGGATAAAACATGAATTTTCGCCTTCAATGTACTGTAGAGATGTATTCGATTATGGGGTCTTAATCGGATTGGTATTTAACTGACGGTCGATGTTTCCGAGATTGATTTGCTCACGACTGATTTGCACATTGGTCGCATTACGGTCAATCCCAAAGGGTTGCAACATAATATATAAACCATTGCGTGGGTCAGAAGACTGCAAACCTGCGGCAATATTTAAAACATGCTGTTGCATCAAAGGCGATAAATTCGACATATCTGGCACTGCTGTGGCAGGTAAGATATCAATATTTGACACGATTGTTGCATCGACACCTTTGTTTTGAGTATCACGCTCAAGTTGCATCACCCGTTGCTGTAAGGCTTTACGGCGATCCACCTGCTCTTGATACTCAACAATGCCCGTCTCTGCACGCATTTCACGCTCTGCCATAATGGTTAAAGCAGGCATCTGAATAGCTTGTTGTTCGGTTTCATCAGCTTTTGTAGTGGCTTTTTCCGCAGCCAATGTACTCATAGCCGTCATTGCTGCACTAACAAAAACCAAAACGGAAACAGATTTAGGGAGATTCATCATGTTCATTCCAAGAGATTTAAAAATAGAAAATTGAAAAAATTTACACTGCTATTATTGTACAACAATTAATCAATTTACCAGATTTAACCCCGACAAACGGCAGGATAGCACAGCTAGTTTAAACCTCACGTTGCTCATTCTGGACTTGAGATATCATCCTTTACCTATCTGCATTACCACTGCTTTTTCTTTTTTATACTGTTCCAATTCTTAACAGCACAGGAAATGACAAAGCAAACTCTTGCTGCGGATGACGGCTAAAGAAGTCGTGCAAAGCTGCACATGGTTGAAGTATCGGATGTTGCTGTTGATAATGTTTTAACCCAGACCATGTTTGCAAATAGTCCAAAATTTGCTGTGAACTCCACCTGTAATTTAAAAACAGCTGAGGTGTCGCTAACTCCTGAAATGGAAACGGAATACTGCGATATTCTTCGTCGATGTAACAACGTTCAGTATCCCAATAGCCTTTTAACGTGACAAAATACAGATCCTGTAAAAGCTGGTTCAATTCCGCGTGTTCAAATTGAATCAGACCATAACCCACAATGGCGATATGACCTTGGGGTTTCAATACGCGTCGTACTTCTGCATAAAATGCAGCAAAATCGAACCAATGAATCGCTTGCGCGACTGTGATTAAATCCGCTGAATGGTCGGCAAGCGGACAATGTTCGGCGCTAGCTTGCTCATAACGCACATTGTCTAAATTGGGTGCTTGTGCCAATTGCTCAGCACTCAGATCTGTCGCTAAAACCTGTTGAAAATAGGGTGCCAAACCTTTGGTAAATTGACCTGAACCTGCACCGCAGTCCCATGCCAGTTCACGCACGGCAACATGCTGCAAGATGCTATCGACGACTTCAGCAGAATAACTTGGACGTGCTTGTTGATACAGCGCACTCCCTGTAGAGAAAAGATCTTTCATTGCGGGGATTCATTGGTTGTTTTTTTATCACTTTAATCGAATTTTTAGGGTCGGAAACTAGCACTTAAGTCATAGCTTCAGCGATAAAATTTGAGCTTCAAATATTTACTCAATCACATGCTGTATATAAAAACTGGTCTGCGCAATCGGGCTTAATTGATCATTCATTTGATAATATTTCACATCATAATGACCAGTTTTCCATCCAGTCATAGGATAGAAACTCACCCAGTTTTGTTGCTGTTGCTCACTGACTTTGCGTGGCGTAAAGAGCAGCACTTCACCGCTATCACGATGCGTCCAACGCACCATGACTTGCGTATTGTTTGGAACTTTACCCAAGGTATCAAAATGTGCATATAGTGGCTGTGTGACATAGATTTCACGAGGTAAAACCTGATCTACATCTAACTGTGATTGTTCTGTCACATAGGCCTGCCCTGCCAATCGCTGCTGCGGATCATTTTTAGCTTGCAGAAACTCGTCTAACATCTGCTGCGCAAACTGTTGCTTATTTTGAATCCCTGCAAAACTGTAATTGGGAAATGCCTGCTGTAAATATCGCCCCAATTGTTGATCTGAAGTCTGCTGAATAATGCTCTTTAGCTGACGATGTTGGCTTTTGAGTTGTTGCTGTATATCTTTAGAATGAGGTTGATCCGAGGCATCTTGATCTAAAGCCAAGAGTGCCACAGGATTACTCGTCGCCAAAGTTACAAGCGAGTGCTCAGGTGGCGGCGACGTCAAGCTTGGTTGGTCATTCCACGATGCCGCAATATAGCCCAGTGCAAAACAGAGCAGTCCAATCGCCGCATATTGAAGTCGCTTCAACTGTCACTCCACGAATCTATGTTCATTTGATTAAAGCCTACAGCGGAGCACTTCTGTGCCGACAATATATTCACCAGAGCTCATCGTCGTACCCGTGTTAATCACCTGATTTAAGCTAAAGTTAGATCCAACTTTTAATTTAAGCAGACCATTATCACATGCTGCAGTTATTCTGCTGCCCGATTTCATATTGGATACACAGCCCGTTTTGGTCACGGCAAAAATTGTTTGCCCTGCGGAAATACTGGTGCTGCATGATGCTGTGATTATTTTATCGAGCGATGATTCACAAGAAGAACAATTGCCATTATCACAAAGCGCTGCTGCATTTTCACTTTTACATTCATAGGTCACACCATTTTGAATAATGGTTTTAGAATAGGAAGAATCGACATTACTGCCGCCCCCGCCACCACATGCGCTCAGCAAGACACTCATACCGATCAAAACAGGAAATAATATTTTCTTCACAACCTTAACTTTTATTTTTAATAATTTTCTAATAGCCATTGGGCTCATCATCTGGCATCGATTGTATCAGTTAAACTGTGCGAAATATCAACAACTAAAAAACAGCAGACGAAAAAAAACCTCAAACAATCGTTTGAGGTTTTTTTGAATATGGTGGCGAGACCCAGGATCGAACTGGGGACACACGGATTTTCAATCCGTTGCTCTACCTACTGAGCTATCACGCCGATGCGGTGTATTAAGCCGTATCTCAGTTAATTAGTCAATCATATTTATAAAAATATTTTTCGTATGCATATTTTTTAGGCAAAAAAAATCCCTGATGGGATCAGGGATTGATAAACTGAAAAATCAGTTTTGAATATGGTGGCGAGACCCAGGATCGAACTGGGGACACACGGATTTTCAATCCGTTGCTCTACCTACTGAGCTATCACGCCGATGGGGCGTATTAAACAATTTCAGTCTCATGGCGTCAAGCATCCGTTGCGATTTTTTATGCAAATGTTTATTTTTAAATCAATATTTCACATTATTTGCTTATTTTTTGAGTGATTTCAAATTTCCACAGCTGAAATTACAGTGACGAAACTGTATTTATCCAACAAAAAAGCAGCTCAATGGCTGCTTTATTATTGGAGGGCAGGTTATTCAGCCGCAGTAATTTTTCCAATGTGTGCCAAACAGCGGTGGATCGCGCCACAACCTGGTTCAAAAGTTTTCACCCCTTTTTCTTCTTCCATACGGGTGGCCTCACTGACCAAGCGCTCTGCAACACCACGCCCACGATTTGCAGGGTGTACCACAATATATTCAAGGGTTTTGCTTTCACCTTGGCCTGTACACCAAATCGCACCAATCAATTTTGTATTAAATTCTGCAGTATAAACTAAGGTATACTGAGCTAAGTTCTGCTCAAGTTGTTCAATCGCATCGGAACCGTCGCTAAACTCAGGGCTGGTGTCATACAGTCGCTCAAGCTGGCTGCGCACTTCATCATTTTCTAAAGAAGTATAGGCATGTACGGTAATAGGCATTGATAAACCCTCCTGAGCAATCTAATATGCGGTGACTTTTCGTCACAGCGAAAATATTTTTACATCAATCATTTTGACGTATTTGAGGAACGTGTCTATGACAGATCGTATCAGTGAAGTGGTAAGAAACACCAACGAAACCAAAATTCGAGTTCGTGTGAATCTTGATGGTACTGGTCAAGGCACTTTAAACACTGGTGTTCCATTTTTAGATCATATGATTGATCAAATCAAGCGACATGGTCTGTTTGATATTGATATTCATTGTGATGGCGATCTTGAAATTGACGATCATCATACCGTAGAAGACTGTGGGATTACACTGGGCCAAGCCTTTGCTCAAGCACTGGGCAATAAAAAAGGCTTACGTCGCTACGGTCACTTCTATGCGCCACTTGATGAATCACTGAGTCGTGTTGTGGTTGATTTATCTGGCCGTCCGGGTCTTTGGATGGATATTCCATTCACTCGCGCACGCATCGGGACTTTTGATGTGGATCTTTTCTCTGAATTTTTCCAAGGTTTTGTGAACCATGCGTTAATGACGCTGCACATCGACAACCTAAAAGGCAAAAACAGCCACCACCAAATTGAAAGCGTATTTAAAGCCTTTGCCCGTGCATTACGTATGGCGTGTGAAGTTGACCCGCGTGCCGAAAATACTGTTGCGTCTACCAAAGGAACATTGTAATGACCCGTATTGCCCTTCTTGACTATGGCATGGGAAATCTTCACTCAGCAGCAAAAGCCCTCGAACACGTGGGTGCAACTGTTGATGTCACCAATGATCCTAAGCTGATTGCACAAGCAGATAAAATTGTGTTCCCCGGTGTGGGAGCAATGCGTGACTGTATGCAAGGCATGCATGATGCAGGCATTGATGAAGTGGTCCGTAAAGCGGCATTTAATAAACCTGTGCTTGCGATCTGTGTCGGTATGCAAGCCCTAATGCAGCATTCCGAAGAAAATGGCGGTGCAGATGCATTGGGTATTTTTGAAGGTTCGGTTAAACGCTTCCCTGATGTAGAGGGATTAAAAGTGCCGCACATGGGCTGGAACCAAGTGCATCAGGCAGACCCTAGCCATCCGATGTGGAAAAACATTGAGCAAGATGCACGTTTCTATTTCGTACATAGCTTCTATGTAGAGCCGCAAGATTCAAGCATTGTCGCTGCTACCTGTGACTATGGTTTGGAATTTTGTACCGCAATTCACAAGGAAAACTTGTTTGCGACACAATTTCACCCAGAAAAAAGTCATACAGCCGGTCTGCAATTGCTGAAAAACTTTGTGGAATGGGATATTTAAAACTCCTTCACCGCAAAAAAGCCCGCTCCTTGTGGGCTTTTTTGTACAGTTTATTTTTCATCCTTTTATTTTCTACATATTCATTTTAGAATTTGCCTACTTATAAAAATACCAAAGCCTAGGAATAATAATGAATACCTTCACATCTGACTCACCGACCCAAGCCAGTGGTCGCTTTAGCCGTCGCGCATATCTTGCATGGAATCTACTTCTCGGCATTATTTTTACGCTAATTGCTGTTGTGGTCGGCCTGCTCATACCCGGTGCGCAAAATGCGCTGACTGAGGGTGCTATGTCAACGCCACTCATGATTATTTTCTTTATCATGTATGCCATCGTCATTTATTACAGCGTCATTTTCTTAATCCGTCGTTTACATGACCGAGACCATTCAGGATGGCTTGCACTGCTGATCTTAGTTCCTGTAGTGAATATATTGTTTGCGCTCTATGTGTTATTTGCACCGGGTAATAACGGTAGTAATAGCTTTGGACAACCACGCCCGACCAAAGGCTGGGAAACCGTGCTGGCTGTTTTGTATATCGTGGTGTTTATAGTCGGGATACTTGCTGCGATCATGATTCCGTCTTACCAAAACTATGTGATCCGCTCTCAACAAACCACGATTCAACAACAATAATGATAAATCATTAGATGCCGCCGAGATCGTCCTAAACAGCAATACTTCTACTCAAACAAGCTCACACAAGTGGGCTTTTTTTGTACTTTACCTTTATAATCAACGCGCTTTTTTGGTACAGGATCAAATCCTGTACTTTTTCACATTTTTATGTCGTTTTTAGCTCAATTTTTTTGCGGCTAAAAATGAATGATAACTATACTTTTTACGATAATTTAAGATCATTTAATATGAATAATTCACCCAATATAAACTCTGGTTGGAACCGTGACGGTCGTTTTAATCGCATGTCTTTTATCGGTTGGAATGTCTTCTATGGCCTCATACTGAGCATATTGATGCTACTGATCGTCAGCATGATGCCCAATACCCTCAATGCCCTAATAGCTCATGCTGAAAATCCAATGACGCAAGTGATTGGATTGATCCTAAATATTTTAATGCTGATCCCTTTGATGATTTTTTCAGTACGTCGTTTGCATGACTTTAATCTCTCAGGCTGGTTTGCACTCTTAGAGCTGATTCCGTTGCTCAATATCGTCATGTGCATTGCGCTGATGCTCATCCCGGGGTCTGCAAATGCCAATCAATATGGTGAGCCACGTGAATCCAAAACATGGGAGGTGGTTCTCGCCTTTCTCTTTATCGGTTTATTCTTACTGATCTTGGTAAATGTATTATTTACTGCGCGTTTTCTGTTTTAAGTTACTGTCTTTAAATCTCTTGGTCACTGTGTTTAAGTGCCCTCGTCACTGTCATAGCAACGCGCTATGACAGGCAGGTGAGTCAATGGCTCATGCTCAACGCCACATCTCGGTATTTGCATTTCCCTACTAAACGCTCTAGGCTGCAACAACAAGCCTTTGAATTAAATCACAATGACTGATGCTCTACCGACACCTATTTTGCCAACAAAAGAACAGATTAAAAATTTTCCATTGTTCCAAAATTTAGTGCCAGAGCAGATCCATGTCATTCACAATGCAGAACAATGCCAACACTGGGCCGATGAATTGCAGACGACTGCCTTATTCGGTTTCGACTCTGAATCTAAGCCGACTTTTCGTAAAGGTGAGGTCTCTACCGGTCCACATTTAATCCAACTTGCGACGGCGCAACAGGCGTGGTTGTTTCAAATGAACGAATGCACTTGGGATTTTTTAAGACCAATCTTGAGTAATCGGGATCAAATTAAAGTAGGTTTTGGCTTAAAAAATGATGCGCATTTATTTCGTAAAAAAGGCATCGAACTGAATAGTGTCTTGGAACTCTCCAAGTGCTTTGCTTCTTTTGGCTTAACCCAACCCGTCGGTTTAAAAAATGCCATGGCACTGCTTTTTCTTGTAAATTTTCCAAAATCTAAATCGGTCAGCACCTCGAATTGGGCCAAAAAGCGCTTAAATCCAGAACAAATTCGTTATGCCGCTGCCGATGCTTATGCCCCTGTTTTGGTCTTTGAAGAATTATTACAACGTGGCTTATTACCTAAAACCATTCCCAATACCTCCCTCAAACTAAGAATTCGTCCGCACATGAAATTATAAACCCTTAATTATTTTAATGATTTAATTTATATTCAGCGATGTAACCACTCTGTAACTGGATATTGCCCCAATCTATGGCATGACCAAGTGCAAAGATCGGCTGAAGAGTGCCAATGAATTTGCAGTTTATTTGCGCTAAAGATTTGAACAGTACGTTATTGCTTTAAAAATAGTCACAGCACAGCCTAAAAACAATAAAATTGCACCTTTTAAGTACATTTATATCTTTGATTTAACTCATTTTAATTACATTAATATACATTTGTATTTTTATTCAACTAAGGTTTTGATCTCTCTTGGTTTTCTAGCAGAATTACATGATTTATCTCATTCTTTCTATACTTTCATAATTTGTTTTCATCAATCTCCTTTTGCTAAAACAAGTCTGCAAAATACATAACACATCATAATTTAAAAACTTGGAGAACCTGACATGTTGAACTTATTTACAGGAAAAATCAGCGGTGTACTCAGCCTGACTTTACAAGGGATCAGTAAAGCGGTTGGACTGGTTTTAAATACTGTTTTGGATACTGTAGACAGCGTTTTAGAGACCGTGAGTAGCTTAACAGCCCCCTTAACGGATGCACTGACTGAGCTTCCACTCATTGGGGGGGACCATCGAAAAAGTACTGGCAGTTGAAAATCAGTTGGTCGGCACCTTAGGCGATGGCTTACATGCGGTAGCCGATCAACTAGCGACAGGTGATCTTCTCGGCGGTGTACAGACCGCTCTCAATGGCATAACTGGTGTGGTCGGTCAAACTGTGACTGAAGTTGCAGGTTTGGTTGATCATCTCAGTGGGGGGCTGCACCAATCACAGACGCACTTTCTGACCTGCCATTGCTGGGCGGTCTATTGGATGCAGTAGGCGAAACTACAGGCAATTTAACAGGCTTGTTGGCTGAAACGGGCGGCTATGTAGCCAGTATTGATCCTACCGAATTATTAACAGCTGTCCTGAATGCTCCTTTAACAAGTGTAGGTGGTGTCGTGCAAGATGTTTCAGGCACTTTAGATGCCTTACTGGATGACATTGCACCGATTACATCGATTGCCACTGAACTTCCTGTGGTCGGTGATCTTGTTCAAGTGGTCGGTGAAAGTACCACAGTCCTCAATCATGGCTTGTACGATGTCGGTAGCTTACTTCAGTCCGTAAACAGCGATTTATTACAAACAACCGCTTATATTTAATGACTCAAAACGCGAATACACAGCGCATTTTTATAGATCAAGAATAAAATCCAATCCTTTATTCGCACTAGCCTGACCTATGTCAGGCTTTTTTAATTCATCAATTCTGATATTAGCATTTAGTGAATAGCCGTTTATTTGATAAGATTAGGCACAAATTCATTCTTAATTTGATTGAGCAAGGAGCGAAAGCATGCTGATCATCCCTGCAATTGACCTGAAAGATGGCAAATGTGTCCGTTTAAAACAAGGTCGTATGGAAGACGATACCGTATTTTCTGACGATCCAGTGGCAACTGCACAGCATTGGGTAAATGAAGGCGCGCGTCGCTTACATTTGGTAGATTTAAACGGTGCTTTCGCTGGTACACCGATTCATAAGCCTGTGGTTGAAGCGATTGCTAAAGCACAGCCTGAATTGCCAATTCAAATTGGTGGTGGTATCCGCTCTCTTGAAACCATTGAACACTACCTTGATGCAGGCGTATCGTTTGTCATCATTGGTACAAAAGCGGTAAAAGAGCCTGAATTTGTTGAAGAAGCGTGCAAAAAATTTGCAGGCCATATCATTGTTGGTATCGATGCCATGAACGGCATGGTGGCAACAGATGGTTGGGCAAATGTCACAGACGTGAAAGCTACTGATTTGGCAAAACGCTTTGCAGATGCTGGCGTATCAAGCATTGTCTACACCGACATCGCACGTGATGGCATGATGCAAGGTGTGAACGTTGAACAAACCGTTAACCTTGCAAGGTATTCAGGCTTACCTGTTATTGCATCGGGTGGCGTGACCAACCTTGACGACGTGCGTAACTTAAAAGGCCAACCGGGTATTTTAGGTGCGATTACCGGTCGTGCAATTTATGAAGGCACATTGAACCTTCGTGAAGCTCAATTACTGCTTGATCAACAAAGCTTGTAATTTTCCCGAGCAGAAAAGAGGTCTTCGGGCCTCTTTTTTTATTTCTCCTCTTCAAACAATCAAATACACATGTCAACCGTCCAATCTGCTTGGAAAGCCAAGTTTCCGCAGCTCGCACTCATCCTGATTACCATGATTTGGGGCGCCAGTTTTATCACCGTGCAATACGGTTTAAATTTTAGCAGTCCAGTGCTGTTTGTCGGTCTACGTTTTGCCGCAGCTACACTGGCTGTGAGTCTGTTATCGCTCAAATATCTTAGACACTTTTCTCAATATGATGTCGTTGCGGGCGCAAGTATCGGCACGGTGATTGCGATCGGCTATGCGACGCAAACAATCGGCCTGCAAAGCATCAGCAGCAGTGAATCGGCTTTTTTAACAGCGCTGTATGTACCGCTGGTGCCGATTTTTATGTGGCTGTGTTTTCAGCATAAACCGCATGTGATGACATGGCTAGGTGTGTGTTTGGCTTTTGTTGGTTTGGTCTTTTTAACTGGTAATGGTTTTGGCGCCATTCAGCTCAACTTTGGACAAATCATTACGCTGCTCGGGTCGATTGCCATTGCCTTTGAAATTATCTTGATCAGTTATTTTGCACCCCGCGTCAATCTGCGCAGAGTGACGGTTCTACAGTTGGCATTTGCCTCTCTGTTCTGTTTCTGCTTCGCTCCACTGGTGGGTGAAACCACTTTGCCAACATTTGAATGGCCATTAATCGCTGTACTCTGCGGATTGGGGCTGGCCAGCGCCGTAATTCAACTGGTGATGAACTGGGCGCAGCGCATGGTCGATTCTGCACAGGCAGCAATCATCTATGCAGGTGAACCGGTTTGGGCCGCTATCATTGGGCGGCTTGCAGGTGAACGCTTAACACCGCTCGCTCTCATTGGCGGACTGTGTGTTGTTCTGGGTGTGATTGTGAGTGAATGGCGGCCGAAATGGTTAAAGAAACGCTAATTTCAGCTTCCACTTTTACATTAAAAAGCGACCCATTAGGTCGCTTTTTAATGCCAAGATTTTTATGCCAAAAAGTTCTGAACTCGCATTAGTCATACATCGGTCTGTTGTCATTGACACGAATTAAACCTTTAATCGCGCGGTACACAATCCATAACCAAGACAGTCCGATCACCGTGACACAGAAGGTACTCGCTCCCAGTGCCACACCCGCAAAGGCATTGGCATTATTGCCGGTAAAGAACAGAAAAATAAAAGGCACGAAAGCAATGATGTTCCAAATGAGATACCACCAAAATGTGCGAATCTGCCAAGTAAAATGGCTTTCAAAAATCGTACCGCGGACATCACTGCGTTTGACGTAATTGATAATCAGCGCGAGGACCGCAAGCAAGCCGGCAGAAAAAATCGCCACAATATAAAGAATATACAAAATTATCGTGAGCAGGCGGTTTGGATCTTTATCAATGGAATAATTCATTTCGCTCTCCGTCATGATGATTTTGCGGATCATTCCACCCTAGATATGCAGAATATTAAATGGTGAAATTAACCATAAAATCAGTAATATGTTAAAGGCTATGGTACAGAAATATATTTTTCGAAACGGTTGTTTTTGTGTTTTATGCCGCAAACGTTGCTGAGCCAGCCATGCCGCCGGCCACCCACCTAAAAAAGATAAAAGATGCAGTGTATTTTCTGGCACACGTCGGTTCCCCATTTGCGCAGCTTCTTTATCTTGAGCATAGAACCAATAGGTCAGGATATTGATAATACTCACAAAAAGTAGCACCATACCACTGAGTAAACCCGCCACAGACAAGCCCGCCAAGGCTAGGATATACATGATGCACAAGATTTGCATCGGCTCTGCCTGACGCGGCATCTGCACCACATTTTTTTTATTGGGGCGTTGTGCAGCTTTGGTTTGTGAGGCTTTTAAATAATGCACTTGCTGCGCACGAAAGCGTCCGCGTTCGTCTAAGATCACAGCATAATCCAACGCGCAGCCCACGATTGGTCGTGGGCCGGGACGGGAAAAGTCTTTAATGTGCAAAAATACGCGATCTTTGGTGCTATCGTTCGGTTGAATGAAGCCGTAGCCCTTATCATCAAACCATTCTACTAAGCGTCCTTGATCACGCATGCTTTTCCCTCTCGTTGTTTTTAAAATTTATGCTGTGACGAATTTTAATCGTTCAATCAGCATATTACGCATTTCAGCAGGGTTTTTCTGCAAAATATCATCCCCTGTACGGCCTTCTGCAGCATTTTTCTGTGCCACCTGTAAACGCATCATCCAGAAGCGACCCGCCGCCATTGCCAAATATAACTCTAGACATGATTTTTCATCTGCGGTTAATGGGCGCACGCTTTCATATGCATTTAAAAAGGCAATGGCTTTGTCTTCATTCAAATGCACATCCGGATATTCAGTACAGAAGTCATTTAAAGTAATAGCAATATCAAACAAGAGTTCGTCTTTATTTAACTCATAAAAGTCTAAAATACCGTTGAGTTGATCGCCTTCAAATAGAGTATTGTCACGGAACAGATCAGAATGAATAAAACCGGCAGGACGATTTGGATACATCGCCGTTAAGATGTCATATAAGCCCAACAGATTGTTGAGCAACGTGGTATCTGCTTCATTTAATGTTGGACGAATATCGCGTGAAACTTGTAACCAATAAGCATGATCACGATATTCTGCACGTTCCAAAGGGAAGTCTTGTAGAGCCACATGCATTTTCGCTTGGGCAACAGCAATCACTTCTGCTTGCGCTAAGCTCGCAGGCATCGGATGTTGACCGTGCATGCGTGGCGCAATCTGAGCAGGTTTATCCTTTAAGCTATGAATCGCTTTACCTGAATGATTCAGCGGTACAGGCACAGCTAGACCAGCCTGCCCCAAATGTTCGAGTACAGGCACCAGCTCCCCTGCACCTTGCTCGTCCATCTCTTCAAAAACGGTTAATACATACTGCGTGCCATTTTCGCAAACAATAAAATAGTTGGTATTTTGAATACCGCCTTGAATCGGAATCAGGTCAATCACCTCCAGTCCATAAGGTGCTGCAAAATCCTGAACTTCCTTTAAAGTCAAAGTGGTATAAACCGACATAGAAAACCTGCGAAAAAACTTACATATTTTTGATAGAATAACCGCTCCGACTACTAAGGTGTAGCATCTAAGTCGCGAAGTTTCATAATCGGCTGTTATTTTTGGAAAAAATTATGCTTGCTAAACGTATTATTCCTTGCCTCGACGTGGACAACGGTCGTGTAGTGAAAGGTGTTCAATTTCTTGATATTCGTGATGCAGGCGATCCAGTTGAAGTTGCACGCCGTTATAACGAACAAGGTGCGGACGAAATTACCTTCTTAGACATCACCGCAACCTCAAATGGTCGTGATACTACTTACCGTACAGTAGAGCGTATGGCTGAGTCTGTATTTGTGCCATTAACAGTCGGTGGTGGCGTGCGTAAAGTAGAAGATATCCGCATGTTATTAAATGCGGGTGCGGACAAAGTTTCGATTAACTCTGCGGCTATTTATAATCCTGAATTTGTACAAGAAGCCTCTCAGCGTTTTGGCGCACAGTGTATTGTGGTTGCTATTGATGCGAAAAAAACCGGCGATAATAAATGGGAAATTTTCACCCACGGTGGTCGTAAAGAAACCGGTATCGATGCCATCGAATGGGCGGTAAAAATGGCGGACTTCGGTGCAGGTGAATTACTCATCACATCGATGGATGCTGATGGAACCAAAGCTGGTTATGACATTGAACTGATGCGTAATATTAATGACCGTGTGACCATTCCAACCATTGCTTCTGGTGGTGTCGGTAATCTCCAACATTTGGCCGATGGTATTTTAAAAGGCGGTGCAGATGCGGTGCTTGCAGCCTCTATTTTCCACTTTGGTCAACACACCATTCCTGAAGCGAAAAAATATCTAGCAGAACAAGGCATTGAAATGCGCCTTTAATTGATTCATTTTCAATGAAGATTTAAAAAGAGCGATGATTCGCTCTTTTTTTGTTTTGATGTTTTTGATGCAAAGCATTGATTTGTAGCAGCGAATCGTCGATTTAATTCATCAACGATAGACATAAAAAAAGGAGCCTTGTCGGCTCCTATAAACCAAGAAAAACTACAGCACTTGGTCTGATACTTAAAACAAATGAAAAAATATACATAGCAACTTCATCAATCAACTCGTCGTGTACAAGCCTTTTGATGATTTAAATATAGGGCATTTACACTGTATTTGATTGACAGTAGATTCATAATTTATTGACAAATTGCGACAGCTCAAATGGGTAGCAACGCTCGTTGTCAAAACGCACAGTGCATTCATATTAGACCGTTTCAAGAAGTGCAACTGGCTTTTCACGCTCAGCGACCCACTTTGCAGGAAATACCCGATTGACCCAGTGTGACAATGGTTTCGCAATCGCTGTCGGTAGTAACACACCCAATGGGTTCTGTTCCTGTAATTTTGCCGAGGAGATCACCCGCGTCCCTAAAATATAATCAAACCACGGCTTAGTCACACACCAATTGGCATCCTGATTTGAGTTCATATGGTGGTCATAGTGCCATGGAATCTTTTTCATCGCCCACTCTGGCTCAAGATGTGCGCGACGATGGATATAATAATAATTCCCTGCGCAATACAGCACCGACAAACTTATTCCTTTGGAAATGGGATAAAACAGCGGGACAAATACAGCTGAAACTGCCACCAGAGACAATATTTCATTTTTCGTGCGCCAGTTCTGTATACCTTCAACATAGCCATGATCATGAAAATCTGTTTTTCGAACTTCACGATGATGTTCCCAATGTGATTTCATGCTTTTCGGTACTGGACTAAAACGTGGCATGCCTGACCGATGTGTCCCATGCAAAACATATTTATGCGCGAACCATTCAAAGGCATTGGCGACGACCAACCCTGCAATAAAACCTTTTAACATGACCAATATCTCCTTTTCTTAGCTCCACTATAGGTAATGAAGAGGGCTAGATATTGACCGTTTTTTTTAATATTATTGACAAAACACGACAAAATTTAGAATTAAAAAAATATGCAACAACTCAAGGACTATACAGGATCGGTCTATGGAGGACTGGGCCATTTGCTCTATGCTTATCACCAAGCTCAAGGCATTGCCATTCCTGAAAAACTGAATAAAGTTCAAAACTTAGAACGTTTTGATTATGCCGTTTGGCGTGATTTATTGATGGATTTAGATCAAAAGATCCAAAAGCCAGCGCTGGGTTTAGAAATTGCAGAACATGTGCAACCCAAACATATTGGCATCATTGCGTATATTGCCCTGTCCTGTGAAAACTTAGGCGAAGCGCTGCTCCGCTACCATGATTTTCATCGCTTAATCTTCGATGGTAGTCCATTGCTGATTGATATTCAAAATGATTTTTTCTCGATCGGTTGGAATGATTTACCCATGAATATGGCCAATCAATTGACCGATGAAATTGCGATTGCCTTAATGCTGCAGTTTCTAAAATTATTCATGCGTTTTGAAGATATTAATTTACACGAAGTGCATTTTCATAATCCTGCACCGAAAAATGTCGCTCAGTATGAACAATATTTTCGCTGTAAAGTTCGATTTTCCCAAGAAAAGTCGAAGGTTATTATTCCCATTCAAGAACTGTCTCGCCCCTTTTCCCAAGGCGATCAGACCTTACAAAAACTGTTAATGCAACAGGCACAGTCTTTATTGGAAAAGCTGCCGAATACCACGCAAATCGACCAACGCTTACAGCAAGCCATCTTAATGGGTTTACAAAAAAATCAGTTCCAAATTGAACATGTCGCTACTCAACTGAATCTGTCCGTCCGACAATTACAACGCCATTTACAACAACAAGGCAGCACCTATCAGCAACGCATGCAGGAGGTCCGCTGTATGATGGCTGAAGAATTTTTAAGAGACCCACATTTAAGTTTGCAAGAAATTGCGCTACTGCTGGGTTATTCAGAACAGAGTGCATTTCAACGTGCGTTTAAACAATGGCGAAATTTAACCCCACAGCAATGGCGCTTATCGCAAATTGAAGCAGTAAGTTAAAATGTGACGCAGTTATCATTTTATATATTGTGATTTTCAGCAAAATCCATTAAAGCTATGCATATTCAATAAATGAATAAAACAACACTTCACAACTAGATTGCACTCATGCTGAGTGAAAGATTGAAAATCTATTCCAAATGACAAAAACAAATAGAGTTTTAAATGAATAAATATTTAGCAGAACTGATCGGTACGTTTTGGCTGGTCTTTGGTGGTTGTGGTAGTGCGGTCTTGGCTGCGGCCTTTCCTGAACTTGGCATTGGCTTCGCAGGCGTGGCACTGGCCTTCGGTTTAACGGTGTTAACGGCTGCTTATGCGCTGGGTCATATCTCAGGGGGACATTTTAACCCTGCCGTGAGTATCGGCTTGTGGGCCGGTGGTCGTTTTGAAGCCAAAGAACTAGCACCCTATATTATTTCTCAATTGCTGGGTGCAACCCTCGCCGCATTTATTCTATTCATCATTGTACAAGGTCAGGCTGGATTTACAGGCGTCGGCGGTTTTGCCACCAATGGCTATGGTGAATTATCTCCGGGCAAATACTCTATGCTCTCAGCCTTAATCATTGAAATTGTGCTGACGGCTGGCTTTCTGATTGTGATCATGGGAGCAACAGATAAACGCGCCCCTGCTGGCTTTGCCCCAATTGCGATCGGTCTTGCGCTTACATTGATCCATCTCATCAGCATTCCCGTCACCAATACTTCGGTCAACCCAGCGCGTAGTATGGGTGTGGCATTTTTTGCTGAAACTGCTGCACTATCACAAGTTTGGCTATTTTGGGTAGCCCCAATCATTGGCGCAGTGATTGGTGCGGTCATCTATAAACTGATGGCAAAAGACGCATAAATAGAAGAAGACACTATAAAAAAGCTCACAATCTGTGAGCTTTTTTTTCATTCATCCCGAATTGAGCATTGCTTCCTTCGACGGTCGATGACACAGCATTAAAGAAATGGATTTTCCACTTCGTTTTCTTCACCGCCCTGCGCTATTTTTTCAGCTAAGTTGGTTTCTGCCTCAAGCGTTGACACCACATCATTGAAAAATGCCTGTAAAGCTTTCGCTGCAGCTAAACCAGCTTGGTCTTTCGTCACCTGTAAGTTGCCATAAATATTAATTCGATCTTGGCCATTTTCTAATGTTAAGTCATGAATTGCATGCGACGCTGTGTCATTTTCAAATGCTTTAAACATGTTGGATATCCTTGTTTTTTGTTGTAGTGATGCAGCAATAGAAATACGTGAAAAAGATTTCAACTGCAAGCAATGATCCTCTTCATCACTCGCAGTTCAGCGCTATTAGCTGCTCGATTATTTCAAAATCTGTAGCAGATATTGCAAAATTTCTTCAATCAATTGTTTGACCAAGGCATCTTGATTGTTGTCATTTTCACTGCTTGCCATGGATGTCTCTCCCACAGAACCACCACTCGATTTAAACTCTTTTTGCAAACTTAAAATCTTGTCTTCTGCGACATCTGCAGCACACTGGCTTTCAGCATCCCAATGCAAATAAGCGATATCTTGATTTGCTTTTACTTGGGTGGCTTTGAGTGGCAAACGGTAGGTATTACGCTTTTGGTCTTCAGTTAATTCTGGAAAGAAATTAATTCCAGTCAGTTCTTCTAGCGCACAAATACTCATGACTTTGACTGTCGGTGCCGTATCACGCAAGGTATTGTCCGCATAGTACACGCCTGCAACACCTTTTTTCGGCAAATAGATCGCCTTATAAGTAGCGGTCGGCACGATGACCCCTTGCCCGATGGTTTTTAATTTTTTCGCACTGTATACCGGCCCCGTTACCACATAGACATCTTGCTTTTGTTTGGTCACTATCGCCCGTGTGGCTTCTTCTAACTCACGCCACACTTGCTGATTATTTTTTGGAGCTTGCGGCACCATATTGGCCAAAGAAAAACTATCTAACTGCGCCGCTTTATTGGGCATATCGGCATTGGGCGCCATGTGTCCACGGTCATAGCCTGAAGATTTATAGTCTGACAGCAAAGCCCGATATTCAGACGGCACGCGAGTCTCTTCATGAAAGTTATCTTCACGCGGAATTTTTTGACTCAGGCGTGCGGGGGTTAATGCTTCTGCAACCCAAAGCGGTGTCTTGGATATCCCTGAATACATGACATTAAAGCCATTAAAACACAGTGGAAAACTGTTTTTATGTAGGCTTTCACGGACCAAATAAGGTGGCACTTCACGATAAAATTGGTCCAAACAGGCGCTATTTGAAGTGCTGCTCATAGAAACAAGTTGTTGAATTTTTTCTTGCCCGAAAGCAATAGCAAAGCTTCCTGTTGCCACCAGACCCAACAGCACTTTTATGCCATTTTGCCCAAATAACTGTGAAAGTGGATTTGCTGAATTGCGTTTCTTTTTGACCATGACTTACAACAATGACTTCTAAAAGGACTATTTTTCCGCAGCTTAGCAAGGGTGCATATTTTAGTACACTTTTCTTTTTTAATTTGCTTAACAATCACACAAATATTGTTTAACAAAGCAGCAGTTGATGTAACTTTATGTCGCAGTTGTGCAGTTCTTTATAGGAGGTCATGAAGCAGTTGCGTATGTTTCATTGAATTCGCCTCAAGAATTATGACAAGGTAAAAATACGAAAAATTGCGATAAAAATATACGGAGTGATTATGCATTCTAAAATTTTAGGTTTAGGTTTAATTTCAGGTTTAATGAGCGCAGCAGCATTTGCAGAGCCGCCGATTCAACCCGGTGATACATTAGAAAGCTTATCTAAAGTCAAAATTGTGACCACCGTGAATGGTCAACCTGGTTCCATTCAGGACTTAGTTTCAAGTGGCCAAGTTCAATTGGTTGAAGCTCCTGCCGGACAAGTCAATGCCGCTGCAACAGAACAGCCCTTAAACCCTGAACAGGCTCAGGCAAACCAAATCGATCCGAATGCCCCTGCAGTCCCTGCAAATGCTGAACAAGCCGTGACTGAAGCGGAAAATGCACTCGCAAATGAACAACAAAGTGTAGCTGCTGCACCTACAGAGCAGTCCGTTCCAACTGAACAAACAGCAGTGGCCAATACACCTGAAGCCGCGGTAACTGAAGCACCTGTGGAAACAGCACAGCAAGCACCTGAAGCCGTATCAGCGGATAACAACGCTGCACCCGTCATTGCCTCTTCTGCAGAAGCGCCAGTGAATGCCGATAGCGCATCGGCTGCATTGCCTGAAGCTCCTCAAGGACAACAAGATGCTTTTATGGCAGCACCTGAGACTCAAAGTGTAAATCCTGCAGATGCATCAATTCAAGCCAACCCAGAAGCACCTGTTGCTGACGAAGCCATCCAAGCTGCGCCTGAAGCCTCTGCAGATGTAGACGCGACAATCAACTAATCAGCGTATTTTCAAGGATGAAATAACGCAACATCTTCATTCTGTTGTTTTGCTCGCATACTCCTCCCAGGAAAAAGCAACATCTTCATTCTGTTGTTTTGCTCGCATACTCCTCCCAGGAAAAAGCAACAGAATGATCTCTATGTCTTTGGACTAAATAAGTTCAATTATCACAGATAAAAAAAGCCAGAATTGATCTGGCTTTTTCGTGTCTAACTTTTAAATCTATGCCTAAAAGTTCAATCTACGTCTTAAATTTCAATCTGACTTCCCAACTCAACCACACGGTTGGTTGGAATTTGATAAAAATCGCTGACTGGACTGGTATTTCGCTGCATAGAGATAAACAGCTTTTCTCGCCAAGGTGCCATGCCTTCACCCAAGGTATGAATAATACGGTCTCTGGAAATAAAGAAACTGATTTGCATTAGATCAAATTCAAATCCCAATTCACGATACGCATGCTCCAAAGCGGCAGGAATATTCGGCTGATCTTTAAACCCATAAAACATCGTGATTCGATAGAATCGATCATCTAGTTTTTCCGTGATCACCCGCTCATTTTCGGGTACAAATGGCACATCTCGGGTGTTGACCGTAACCATAATATTGCGTTCATGCAGAACTTTGTTGTGCTTAATATTATGCAACATGGCATGAGGCACGATCTCAGGCGTTCCTGTCAAGAATACGGCATCACCTGGAACAAACTTGGTTTCACTACCCATGCTGACACTGCGAATAAACAGGTCAATAGGCAAAGCATCTTTACCGAGCCGATTGAGCACCAATGCCCGTCCATCTTTCCACGTCATTAAAATCGTAAACAATACCGCACCAATCAGGATTGGAACCCAACCGCCCGCTGCGATTTTTAATGATGTCGATGCAACAAAAATCAAATCAATCAATAAAAATGGAACTGCAAAAATCGCCACTTTCCAAACCGGCCAACGCCATAAACCATAAGCTAAAACTGAGATCAAAATCGTACCGCAGAGCATGGTCATGGTCACAGCTACGCCGTACGCACTGGCCAAATTCGCACTGTTTTCAAACAGCAAGATCAAGATCAGCACCGAGATAAACAATGCCCAGTTAATAAATGGTAAATAAATCTGACCACGTTCAACTTCAGAGGTATGTTTCACTGTCAAACGCGGCAAGTAACGCAATTGAATCGCCTGATTGACCATAGAGAATACCCCTGTGATCACCGCTTGAGAGGCAATCACCGCGGCCGCAGTTGCCAAAGCAATCATTGGATACAGTGCCCATTCAGGAATCAGCATATAGAATGGATTGGCTAAAGCTTCAGGATTACGCAGTAGCAAAGCACCTTGACCCGCATAGTTCAACAGCAAGCACGGCATCACCACAATAAACCATGCCAAGCGGATTGGGAGTCGGCCAAAATGTCCCATATCGGCATAGATTGCCTCACCACCCGTCATCGTCAAGATAACCGCACCCATAGTCAAAAATGCAACATAAGGCTGCTGTACCACAAAATTGAAAGCCCAATGCGGACTGATCATGGTCAACACAAATGGCGTTTGCGAAATACTCCATAACCCAAATCCGCCAATGGATAAAAACCACATGAGCGTCAATGGACCAAAGAATTTACCCATCGTGCCTGTGCCATGGCGTTGCACTAAAAATAGCCCCGCCAAAATACCAATCGATAAGGGTTGCAGCCATTGGTTAAACATCGGCGTCGCAATACTTAAACCTTCAATCGCAGATAACACGGAGATTGCGGGGGTAATGATCCCATCACCAAAGAACAAAGATGCACCAATAAAGCCAAGGGCGATCAGGTAGATTTTTTTGTTTTCGGCAATTCGTGTGGTTCGTAGATTCAAGGCCAACAGCGACATAATACCGCCCTCGCCATTGTTATCTGCACGCATGATGATGCTGACGTATTTAAAACTAATCGTCAGCATGATGCACCAGAAAATCAGGGACAGAATACCCAGCACAGACGCTTCGCTAATCGCCAAGTGTGCTGTGAGGAAACATTGGCGCAGCGCATATAACGGGCTCGTCCCAATGTCTCCGAATACTACGCCCAAAGCTGCCAAGGTGATGGCAGGCAATGCGGCTTTTTGTGCAGTACTTTGCATATAATTGTCTTCAATTTAGACAGGATTTTTGCGAATCATAGCACCGCTCAAGATGTTTTTGTCTAATTCAATTGTTTCTCTTGGCAGAATATATTTTTTTCGCTATTATCCACCGCGCAAAAGGTGAAGTGTCCGAGTGGCTGAAGGAGCACGCCTGGAAAGTGTGTAAACGTTTATAGCGTTTCGAGGGTTCGAATCCCTCTTTCACCGCCAAATTCAACTCTTATGAAGTCCCATAAGGTCTAAAAAAGCTTAAATCTAAAGGGTTTAAGCTTTTTTTACGTCTTATACAATCTACTTGATCTATTGCAAGCTTGATGCAGTTGGGGGTATAACTAGGGGTATAATATTTTACCCCTAAAATTATACCCCCAATTCTGTGGAATTATTGCCATGCTTACAGATGCTCAAGTCAGAAAAATAAAACCTTCAGAAAAGAAAACCAAATACTCTGATGAAAAAGGGATGTATCTAGAGGTCACTCCTTCTGGAGGAATGCATTGGCGAATGAAGTTCCGTTTGAATGGAAAAGAGAATATCTTCAGTATTGGTACATACCCTGAAACTACGCTTGCACAAGCTCGTCGTGCTAGAGATGAAGCACGATTAAAGCTTAAAGATGGGATTAATCCCAATAAAGAGAAAAAGCAAAAGAAACAACAAGCCGATGAAAGCATTCTTTTCAAAGCGCTTGCTATGGAGTGGATGGAGGATCGTAAGGCTGTCATTAAAGAAGGTACATATTTACGTGACCTATCTGTATTTGAAAAAGACCTTTTCCCTGCTTTAGGTAATACACCTATTGATCAGATTAAAGGAAAAGATGTCCTTGCTTGTGCTAAGCAAATTGAAGCACGTGGTGCTCAGGAGATGGCTAAACGCTCTATTCCTTTAGCTGGGCGTATTTTTCGTTATGCGATCCGTAAAGGACTTATTGAGAACGACCCTACACCCCACCTTCATGAAGCTCTCAAGCCACGTAAGGTAAAACATATGGCTCGCCTAGATATTTCTGAGTTTCCGCCTTTCTTAGAACGGATGGATCGTTATCATGGCAATATCTTGGTTAAGACAGCTTTACAGTTTATGACTCTAACATTTGTAAGAACTGCCGAGCTCATTAACATGGAATGGAATGAGATTGATTTTGATAATCGTTTATGGAGAATTCCAGCTTATAAGATGAAAATGGCTTTACCACATATTGTTCCTTTATCTAGGCAGGCTATTGAATTACTCAAAGGGTTACAGCCCATTACTGGTAATAAGCAATTTGTTTTTTATAACCACAGTACAGCTAAGCCTCTGAGCAACAACGCTCTGTTAAGTGCGATTCGCACCATGGGATATACGGGAAAAATGACTGGTCATGGCTTCCGTGGACTTGCATCTACTACACTACATGAGCAAGGCTATATGCACGATGCAATTGAAATACAGTTAGCACATACTGTCGGAAATGCCGTCTCTCAAGCCTACAACCATGCACAACATTTAGAATATAGAACTAAGATGATGCAGGAATGGTCAGACTTTATTGATAGTTTGAGAAACAAAATAGTGCCTTTTCCTAAATATAAGCAAGCTTAGACTATAAATTTAATAATATTTTATTGATTCATTTGATTAAATTTGTAGGATATCCTACATTTATTAATAATAAAATTAAAGGACATTATCCATGGTCAAAACCAGATCTGAAATCAATCAAGAAAGCAATGAACGCCGTGGCATTGTAAATAAAGCATTTAAGCTACATGAGAATACAGTTGATGCAATTCGTAGCCTAGCTGAAGATTCAGAAAAATCACAGGCTCAACTTATAACCAATGCCTTTGATGGATTTTATACTCCACTGCCTGCGGGTTATGAAAATGAAAATGGCGAATACATCTCATCTGATATTTATATTTATCATCCCTATGGATTAGAAACATGGCTCACTATTACTAATGTGAGGGATGAGTATGATGAAGAGATTGAAATTGATATCGATGAAATTAATTTTGAGGATATGATTAATCATTTCATTAGCCAACATTTACCTGGTCTTCACATCAACCATATTAAAGTTTTCTATACGCCAATACTTGGCTCAGGTGAATTTTATAGCCCAAACTACTCTAAGCTAAAGCAGGAAATGTACAAAGATTCGGTATCATTGTTTTTTGATCTTTTCCATGAGATGCCAACGTTATTTAGATACAAGAATCTTCAAATGGTACCAATGATTGAAGGTTCTAAAGAATATGAAAAACTAACAAAACTTTATTAATTATGAGTATTAAGCCTTGTTATACAAGGCTTAATTTTAAATCAATAGACTAAGCGATTAAAATTAATAAGTTATCTAAATCATTTCAATCAATTCTTTGCTAAGTTCTCTACTCGGCTGTAGCATATCATCTGCCAGAGCCCGCTTACTTGATAAAAGTCGATCTAATTTTATTTCAAAAGTATCAAAATCATTTGCTGCTATTGATGGGTAGTAAACAAAAACTTCTTTATCTTGTCCTATACGATAAGCACGGTCAGTTGCCTGATCTTCCTTGGCAGGATTCCAACTGCGCGTATAATGAATGACATGATTAGCTTTTTGGATATTAACGCCAAAACCTACAGCAGTGGTTGATAAAATAATTACATTAAAACCACTAGTTGCTTGGAATCTATCAATAAGGTTTTGCCGTGTTAAACCTTTTTTACTACTTGTATTTGAATCTCCATTAACGGTTGTAACATTTAAACCGAACCGTTCTAGAAGAATCCGTTTCAGAAAGACTTGAATATCTCTAAATTCAGTGAAGATAATAACTTTTTCATTCTTTACCTTAATTGCTTCCAAGGTTTTGATCAGCCAATCTACTTTAGGGGATTCGTGAATTGAAGCATTCGGTTGCAATTGGAATGGATGTGCACAAATCATTCGCATACTGTGCAGTGATGCCAACATCGCACCTTGATTACCTTCTTCAGATAACCTCCTGTAGCGACTAATTACATCGGCATATAAGTGACGTTGAAGTGAAGAAATCGTAATATTTTTACAATGATCTACTTCAATTTTTTCTGGTAAGTCGGCAACATCATGTTTCATCCGTCTTAAGACTTGTGGTGCAATCAACTGTCGTAATTGTTCCAATACCTTATTGTCAGTATTTTCACTATTTTCTATTGGACGACGATAAGTTTTTCCAAATTCATTCAATGACCCTAACAAATTTTCTTGAATAAAATCAAATAAACACCATAAGTCAGTGAGTGAATTTTCGACTGGAGTACCAGTACACGCTATTTTAAAGTCTGCCTTTTGAGCTTTAGCCGCTTTAGTCACCATTGCTGTAGGAACTTTAATTTTTTGTGCTTCATCGCAAACCATAATCCCCCAATCAACTCGTGCTAAAGAAAACTCTAGATCACGCATCGTTTCATAGGTTGTGAGGATAATATCCGCATCACCTCGCCAATTATCTTCAAGCAAATGCGTAATTCCATGATCGTCTCTCAATTGAGCAGAAATTAAATGCTTGGGAATTTTTCGATCTTTTAAATTCTCACCATATAGACTTAGGATTTTAGCAAATTTAGCACTAAAGAACCGATTTGCTTCTGCCTCCCAGTTTTCTAATAATGAAACTGGAGCAACCACTAAAACTGGTTTTTTATCTTTTGCATTTTCTAAATATTCACCAATAAAACACAACAATTGTAAAGTCTTACCCAATCCCATATCGTCTGCTAAAAGACAACCACTTACCTGTTCTGGTGCGTATCGATGTAGATTCTGCAACCATGCAACCCCATACTCCTGATGCGGTTTTAAACCGAATTCCTGACTTCTGAAACTTAAAGGTAATCTAGCCGGAGGATGGTTCTTCTCATCAAAAACCAATTGATCTGCTCGTTGTTTAGTAAACTCAGCTTTATCAATGTTATTTGCGATGAGTAATGTATCTTTCTTTTTTTTCTGTAGATTAACCGTAGGTTCTTCTAATGTTTCAATTGCTTCTTTTCTATTTGAATCACTCAGACTATTTAATAAATTTTTAGCGTCATCTACAGAGACTTCGGTGTTCACATTAGGAATTAGAACCTGATCTTTACCTTCTTGCTCAGCCTGCTTGATACGCTGTTCAAGCAACTCTAATGCCTCATCGGAGAAGCGATCTTGTAGTTGTTGCTCCAACTCCATGAGATGCTGTGGCAACCACTCTGATTCACCACTGTCTCTTTGAATAAACTCAGAGTTTAGTTTTTGTGCTTCACCGATACCAATGACCCGATCACTGTAATTAGATAGATCTAAAACTTGCTGTGCTTGTAACTCATCTTCGTATTTTTGGATTTCTGTTAGATCACTTTTTAACTCTTGAACCTGATGATCTAAATAGCTCGTTTTATCAATTGTATAACCCGCCCATATGAAAATTGGTGATGGCTTTTCATAAGCAGAGATAAAATATTTTGTTTGCTCTAGATTGGAGAGTTCCAACAGAATCGGTTGTTGTTCACGGCCAGAATTTTCGTTGAAAGTTAATTGAGCAGAAACATAATGTCCTAACTCATTATAAAATTTATCTATCTGTAAGCTGTAACTATAGATTTCTGCATCTTGCTTTGATTTTTCAAAACCTTCAGGAGAGATGACCTCTGTGGCATCATCTCCTAATTGCGCGAAGGGGTTATGCAAAAATGTTTGAGCGCGCTCACCAGATACACGTCTATTCGGCATCTTTTTAATTTCACTCAGTACATTTTTAACTTGAGGATCAATGACTACATGAGCGACTCCACCTTCTGGTAGGCTAATGCTATATTGATCTTGTACCTGATTATAGTGATCAAAAGTTTGCAACCAATTTGATGGTGCCTCCTCAAAGGAGGGTTGTATTTCTACAACTGATTCCTGACTAATCAAATTCTTACGCAGATTTAATTGTAATTTTTCAGGTGCAAGTACCACGGTCTTACGAAGAAACTCATCTAAATTTGCCTGACTTCGATTAGCTAAACTTCGTATTTGAGCCCAATACTTTTGATTGAGCTTATTATCTTTATTTGATATACGAGCAAATTCTTTAACTTTTTCTATAAGTTTCCAAGTCGCTTCATCAAGTAAATATTCTTGACCATCAACATTCAGTACGGCACCTATTCGTTTAATTAGGCCTTTAGACTTAATCCTATTTTGATCACACCATCCATCCAGAATGATTTTAAAATCAGGATCACTTAATCCTCCCTCACTACGAATCACTGGATGTAAATTCGTTGAACTCGGTAAGTTGAGTAAATTAAGTACGTTACTATGTTCGGGATCTTGCTGAAGCTGAAACAGCTCCTCCCATGGCAATACATACTGATCATCCAGGAGATACGCGATATCTTCTTCTTCTAGACTTTCCCAATAAAAATCAGCATCAGTTTTAGCATTTTGTTGATAAGGATAAATCAATCCTACTTCATCATATTGTAAAGACTTTATACTCACCACCAAGTTATCTTCAACAACAGAGTCAGTACTTTTTTTCTTTTTCCAGAATGCTAGCTTCATGCCATTACCTTTTAATAATGCCTTTTATATCTTGAATTAGAATTATTTGCTTGACTGGAAAAGATTCCCAATTCAGCTAATTTTTCATCAAATCGTATTTGCCAACCTGGTGTATGACTTAATTTTAATAAGTGTACCCATGGTTTGAGCTCATCAATACTGACCTCCCTTGCTCTTTCACTATAAGGTATTGAATTTGTAATATAACAAGCATTACCTACACTCGAAAAATCCATAACATAAACATTTTCAATTTTGAGCATAAAAGCATTATTATTTGCAGTCGATCGAGTTAAACGTTTTAGCCTTCCTTTATTCATTTCTCTAAATTTAATATGCTCTGCCTGAGTCGAGTGTAATGCATTAGGACCTAAGAAAATCTGGGAAAAAGAAATCTTATCAATATATTTAATCCAGTAATTAAAACGTTCTATATCTGCTACGCGACTGAATAAATTGAAAAAAGCTTCTAAATCTGCCCTTACAAACCACTGAATCACCATTTTTTTGGTATCAACATTTACGTTATTCCATCCCGCTGATGATTCATACTGAGGATTACCCCACTGATCCAATGCTAGATGTTTTAATACCTCATGTACTTTCTCTCTCTGAGAGGTACTAGCATACCGTTCTAGAAGCGCAGCTAAAATATCCGTCGCATATATTTTATTTTTTTCAAGCAATACTAAAAAACGTGGGATAATTTGAAAATACTCATCTTCTTTCATTGTCTTGATCGACTTAATTGCAGATCGAATCAAATCATCCCAAAACCAACTAACCGAAGCTATTCTTAAACTTTCTAATTGATTAGCAACTCTGTTTTCATCATTATCTTGTAAAAATTCACGTACAAATTTTTTCGTAGGTTCTGTGGTTAAAACCTCTGAATTATCTATAAGAGTCGTCATCCATTTTTTAGGCCGAGTTGAAGCTTTAAATATCGAAGATTTATTTTCATCTAGTATTTTTCTTAACTGAATCCAATTACTAGGTAAGTTTTCTAGTTCATGTTGCTCAAAAGCAAAATAACTATACAACAGTGGAAAATAAACAAACTGGAGTTGGTCAATTCCCAATTGGTTGAAATAATCAATTAATCTTACACCTACAGGTGTGAATAAAAGTTTTTCTTCATAATTGGGCAGTTTTTTACTGAGAGACCAAGCCAAATTTTTCCAATCTCGTTTAGTCATCCCATCAAACCCATGTTGTTCAAGTTTGAGAACTGATTTGATAATTTTTTCTTCTAATGGTTGTACATTTTCAAGATCATCGAGTTTATGCTCAATAATCGACAATGTTTTCATTAAACGCTGAGGTCTAACAAATTTAGTCTGTATATGAGTTGGTTCAGAAAATACACTTATTTTTTCTTCAAGACGACGTTTCAGATTCGCAATACTCATCACTATCACCGTGTCAATTGGCATGTTTCAACAGGTGCTGAAACAAAATGAGGTTGCGGTTCAGCGTTCTCTTTTTCTTTTAAACCATAGAATTGCATCCGTAGCTCAACACGACGTGAGGCTTCTTTACTATCCTTAGCTGAATTAAAAGAGACCCCACCAGCTAAAAATAATTGTTTAACCTGGTTCTTTTGTGCTTCAGTTAAACTTAACCCTTGGCTAAACTTGGGATCGAGTAAATTGCACATGACCCATTCTGAACGACGTAAACTTAAGTTTAAGTTATAGAGATATGAACCGTCCGTATCTGTGAATCCTTCAATCACAATTTGTTTAAACCATTTTTTTCCATTTTCACTATTAGCAGCATTTAAAACAATGGGTACTAACGTATTTAATGCCTCTACACCTGCTGCATTTAACCGGTAGTCATTATGGCCAAACCGACCAGCTTCTCCAAAGTTGATACGATTGTCCTTACAATCAACAGCAATAATCTTGTTTTTCAACGCGGCGTCATTTTGAATACTAGTACAAATATCCAAAATCTCTGAACTGCGTTGATTTTCGGCTTGAGTCGCTTCATTGATTTTTTTCGTTACGACCATTAATGACACAGCCATTACGACTAAAAACAAGGTCATTAATGCTGTCATTAAATCAGCGAATGAAATCCAAAAAGGTTTTTCACCATCATCTTTAGAACGTGGTTTCTTAGAGTACCTGTTACCTAACATTAATCATGTACCCCAAAATTAGTTTTTCTTTTGTTGTACAAGATCTTCCAGATCTTCTACAAAATTACCCAAGCCCTCTACACCAGTTGCAAGGCGTTTTACAGCTTGATCAAGGGTATTATCAAAAGCTCCTAAAGAATGATTTAAGCTGGTTTCCACTGAGGAACCAAAACTGTCAAAACCTTTCACCAGCACATCACTGACTTGCTCAAGATAATCCTGCATTTCTTTCTTCACTTGATTCAATGCATTTGTCATGTGATTCATATCTTCAAGCATTTTGGTACTCATACCAGCTTCAGATTGAGCTTGTTTAATCAAACCATCTAAAGTACTGATTGCCTGTTTGACACTCTCTTGTGAGTCTTTATAGTCTTTCAATAGAGAGATTAAATTGCTGCTTGCGCTGGTCAAATGCGTAGAGGTGGTACTTACTTCTGCAATTAACTGTGATGTCTTATCAGTCACTGTAATCAAAGAACTGCCCGCAGTATTAAACTGTTCAGAAGCTAAGCGCATTTTTTCAGCACCGTTATTCATACCCGTAATACTATCCGTTGTCACTTGAGATAATTTCTGAATATTTTCTTTATAGACTTGGACCGCATTTTGACTGTGTGCAATCAAATCTTTAATTTCAGTTCCTAAATTATCAATTAATGCAGATGATTGTTCGTGCAATTTTTGCTGATTTTCTAGAATTACACGATCTTGTTCCATACGCTGTTTCGTGACATCTGACATTAACTCAGACATCGTTCCGCCTAGATTCCCCATCAACTCCGAGACTTTGCCATTTAACTGCTCAATCGCATGTTGACCTTGTTCTCCAATTTTTGCGGCACCTTGAGATAAATGATCCACCATTAAATTCATTTGATCAGACATCTCATTTTGTTTTTGTTGAATATCTTCAATCATTTTCGACATCTGTATTTCTAATGTTTTCGTCGAAGTTTCACTATTAATTTTCATATCTGTCAGTAATTGGGAAAAACCTAATTGCATTTCCTTCATAGCAGATACTGATTGAGTCATCATCTCATTCATGCCCGTCATTTGACTGCCGAACGTAGACTCCAATTTACTCATAAAGGCTGTAAGCACATCAGTCATGAGTTCTTGGACGGCTGAACCTTGGTCACCACTCACTTGTTGTACGCTAGACGCAATTTTATCTAGAGGTGCTTGCAAGGTATCCGTAATCGATTGACCAATCTGAGTCGCCATATCCTGACTTGATTTCGCATAGCTTTCACTTAACTGTGCAGCAAAAGCAATCTGATTCTTTTTATTTTCCTCAACCAAATTCGTCATCATGACTTTTAAGTCATTAACAAGGCTATCTTTTAATTGACGAGCATTGGTTTCGTTTGCTTGAGAGGATTTTAATAATTTAGCTAGATACTCTTCTCCAGTGGAATCAGTTTCAAAAAGCTTATCAATTTCTGTCGTTAAAGTTTCTAACTGTTCATAACACTGACGCAACCACGATTTTTCGCGCCAAGTGATAATCATTGCAGTCCCTATCGCAAGTGCAGAAGCCATAAATGCTTCACTTACCCCACCTAATAACAAGCCTAAACTGTCTTGAACTTTTGCTGGATCGCCTGCGGGATCAAAAGCTAATAATCCAAATAGAAGGCCGGCAAAAGTAGCAATAATACCTACACCAGTGATGATACCTGGCAAGTGCTTATAAAACTCAACTCTTAAAGGGGTATCCACAATGACAGCTTGTGAAAAAAATACATCACTTGATACCGTTGCACGTGAGGAAACTAGTACATCTTCTCCATCTACAGTTTCATAGATGTCATGAAAAGAATTTTTGTAATTCAACCAAGCATGTTTTAAAGGCGTATCATTTTCGAATTTTGCATCTAATGAATGCTTATTTAGACTAGAGTTTTTATCCATTCCTTTTAAGGCATTAATTAGTACTGATAATTGCTCACTAAGGTTTTTAGCAGGTTTGATATATTTAGAATAGAATTTAAACCCAATCCATAATACAAAAATGAGCATTCCCACAGGAATGATAAAATAATCCTGCAGAAATTCAGCAAAAGCCAACATATCAATACACCCCTTTACTCAAAAATTTAATTCTAAAAATGTTTAAAAACTATCGACTGCTCAACATATCAAAGATCACTCTCGCAAAGATGCTGGCCTTCGCCGGATCAGACAGCAACTGCATCATCTGTTCCTGATGTGCCGCACTACTGCCAAGAATGGCATCATCCATGGCTTTCGGGAAATCACCCAGCATGGCCTGTTCGCGGGTATTGTTGGCGATCTGCTTCATGACAATTTCATTCTCAGCCAGTTTGTCACGTACCGTATAGGCATAGTTGAGCATATCTTTATCAGTCAGGTTATCGGTGATAAAGACATCATTCAGACGCTCAATAATCTGTGACAGGAACTCTTCTTTCTTATCACGTGGCTTGGCTGCACCGAGGTCATTGCCCGGTTCTAGCTTAAAATCTTCGGCATCTTCTTTCAGCTTGATGTCCTGCTGACGGATCTTGGACAAGCGGTAATGGCTCATGCTGACATTACTTAAGTCCACCTCATCATCTTTCGTTGCGGTTTCACGCAGCAATGGACGCAGGTTACGCGCATACAGACTAAGTTTTTCCAGTTCTTTGTCATCGTAGTCCACGATCTGCGACATAAACTCGTAAAAACGAGTAAAGCTTCCCAAGTCTTTTTTAAAGATTTCCAGCTTGTCTTTTTCAAGCTTGGCCTCTTTAAAGGCATTGTCGGCATTGGCAATCAGCACCGCATCATTGGTTTTCTTGCAGCGTTCCAGCATGTCACGGGTGGTGTTATAGGCTTCGATGGCCTGACTATAACGTTTCTGCCAGCGTTCAACCGCGGGTTTGCAGATATTACTGATCGCAGCATTGGATTTGTTCTTGGTAAAGAAGGCTTCTACAAACTGTTCAACTTCCGTCCACAGAAAAATCTTGGTAGCTGTCAGCTTTTCAAACAGGTCAAAGATCTGATCTGGATTGGAAACATCGGCTAATTCTGCGGTTTGATAGTAAGGCTGGAAGGCCCCAAGAATGTCTTCGGGATCGTTAAAGAAATCCAAGACAAAGGTGCCAGATTCCGCCTTGCCTGGATAGGTGCGGTTCAGGCGTGATAAGGTCTGTACGCATTCCACACCGCCAAGTTTCTTGTCGACGTACATGGCACACAGTTTCGGTTGGTCAAAGCCAGTCTGGAACTTGTTGGCCACCAGCATCACCTGATAATCATCACTGTCAAAGGCCTTGCGCATTTCCCGACCTTTCAGTCCCGGGTTCATGTTGCGTTCGTTAAAGGTCTGCCCGACTAAGCCACTGCTGTCGGTATCCTTGTCATTAAACTCAACCTCACCAGAGAAGGCGACCATGGCCTGAATGGACTTGTAGCCTTGCTCAGAAACGTATTTGTCAAAGGCCAGCTTGTAACGCACCGCTTCCTTGCGTGAACTGGTCACCACCATGGCTTTGGCCTGTCCACCCAATAAGCCCATCACGTTATTTTTAAAATGCTCGACAATCACTTTCACTTTCTGGGAAATGTTGTGGTCATGCAGGCGTACCCATTGATTCAGCCTGATCTTGGCTTTCTTGGCATCAACCTGTTTGTCGGCTTCTTCAATTTTCTGCTTGAGCTTATACACCACTTTATAGTTGGTGTAGTTTTTCAGCACATCCAGAATAAAGCCTTCTTCAATCGCCTGACGCATGGAGTAGACATGAAAGGCTTCCGGCTTGTTCTGCTTGGAGGGTGGTAGCTCAGGATTGGGTACACGGCCAAACAGTTGCAGGGTTTTGTCTTTTGGCGTGGCGGTAAAGGCATAGTAGCTGAGGTTATTACTGCCCTTACGTGCAGCCACCACCGCATCCAGAATGTCTTCTGAAGACAGTTCAGCATCCTCTTCACGCTCTTCCAGCATCAACACTTCTTTCAGCTGTCGTGCCGTAGAGCCGCTTTGTGAAGAATGCGCTTCATCGGCAATCACCGCATAGCGTCGCTGTTTCAGGTTGCTGCTGTTTTCAATCGCACGCAGCACAAAGGGGAAAGTCTGGATGGTCACAATGATAATCGGCTGTGAGGTTTCCAGTGCCTTGGCCAGTTTTTCCGATTTGGAGCCATCGCCTTCTTTGTTATTGATGCGACCGACCACGCCATCGGCATGTTCAAACTGGTAGATCGTATCCTGTAACTGGGCATCCAGAATAGTACGGTCTGTCACCACAATCACCGAATCAAACAGCTTGTGATTGTGGTGATCGTACAGGGTCGACAGCTGATGTGCTGTCCAGGCAATCGAGTTGGACTTGCCCGAGCCGGCACTGTGCTGAATCAGGTATTTCTGTCCAGTGCCTTCCTCTAAGGCGGCATTGATCAGTTTGGTGACCACATTCCACTGATGGTAACGCGGGAAGATCAGCAGCTCTTTTTTGTACTTGCGTCCTTCCCAGTCTTCTTTTTCTTCAATTTGCAGATGGACAAAACGTCCAATGATATTCAGCAGGTTGTCTGGGGTGAGAACTTCATTCCACAGGTAGGCGGTGGCGTACTGGTTAGTATCTTCCGGCACGTCATTACCTGCACCGCCATCCTGCGTGCCTTTGTTGAATGGCAGGAAGAAAGTGTCTTCTCCTGCCAGCTGGGTCGCCATATAGACTTCATACTGACTGACGGCAAAGTGTACCAATGCGCCACGCTTAAACATCAGCAAGGGTTCAGGCTTGTTGGTTTCCGGATCTTTCGGTAGTCGGGTACGTTTGTACTGCAACATGGCATTCTGCACCGCCTGTTTAAACTCAGACTTGAGTTCCAGAGTTGCCACCGGAAAGCCGTTGATAAACAGGACTAGATCAATACGCCATTTCTTGGCCTGTTTGCCCATGTCCTGTAATTCGGCAGCCGTGGCATAAGGGCTATAGACCAATTCCGGTACAATCCGGCAGATGTTCTTTTTATAATTGGCTAAGGTATCCGGATTCAGCGCATGTTCAGGCTTAAACTGACAGAGGAAAAAACGGGCGCTGCGGGTTTTCACTCCGTGACGCAGCACACCTAAAGTGCCATAGCTACGTGACTGTTCATCAGTGGCATTGATGTCGGCTTTCTTCAGCTGGGCAACCACGGCTTCTAGAAAATGCCGTTCGGTATCTTGCGGAAAGATGCGCTGAAACTTCTGCCAGTCTTGTGCTTGGGTTTGTTGCACAAAATCTAGTACGTCCTGCTCATACAAGGCGGATTCACGGTTATAGCCTTGTGGCGTACCGAGTTGCCAGCCCTGTGCCAGCATTTGGGAAATAATGTCGTTCTGGAAAATGCTTTCGCGGGTGGCGTCTAGACTCATGCGCTTAACTCCGTGTCTGCCTCAGTAACGCTTGGAGCTTGCCAATTACGAACGTCAATTTTCCCAGTCACGGCTGCGGAGATCAGGGCAGTTCGGCGCTCTTGCATTAATGAAATTGCTGATTCTGCTTTTAAAATTAATTCATCCTGCTTGGTAACATAATGATCAATATACTCAACAATTTTCTGTTGTTCTTGAAGTGATGGAAGAGCAATTTTATACTTAACAACATTATTAACGTTTAAGTTACCAACGCCTCCACCTGTTACCGTTCCCTCATAATTCAGGAACTTGCAATAATCCGTTCCAAAGAAATACATAACGAATTTATTATTAGCAATATTAGAATTTACCCGAATGTGAGTTAAGCTAACATATATTGAAAATTCCAAATCTATATCAACAATACAAGCTTCTCCTATTCCCGCACCTACTCGCGTTACCAAAATATCGCCTAACTCGGGCTTCCGATATTTGGTTAATTGCTCATGTAATGAATGAGGAATGTAGTTAAACTTATGCAGAGATAATTTATTGTTCTTGATATTTTGTGCAGATAAAAATGGCATTCCTACATCTTCTTCAACATAAGTAGGCGTTGATGCGACACCACAAGTGATAATAGGTGCTATATGTGCAAATTTCCAGAATCCCCAATGCTCCGGCACTTCCCCTAACCATTCCACGCCCGAATCTTTCATCGGAACATTTGGATCAAGTCCTTTGGTTACGGCATGACTAATCACCGCCTGACGTTTTTCTTTCAGCAGTTCGATCAGTTGTTGTTGTTTTTCAATCAAATGATCGATTTTGGCAGTTTCGTGGTCGAGGAAATTAACTATCTCATTCTGTTCTTTAAATGTTGGGAAAGGCATGGTAATTCGACCAAGCTCATCAAAATACAGTCGTAACCGCATTTCCATAATTCCTCTAGACCAACGCTTAAATTCCATATTTGCAATTTTGGTTCTAAATAAATAATGGTAGAACTTAGGATTCAATTTCTTAGTTGGCCGAAGAATATCGTAAGCAGGGCTAGTTACCCCTTCATATTCCGAATAACCTACTGCACCCATCCACGCTAATAATTTATTGACTACAATGTCACCTTTTTTGACGAGCCAATAACCATCTGTCGTTGAAGCTTTATTACCTTTTTGTTCAAGCTCTTTTCTTGGTTTAACACCAATTTCCGTATACACAGATAATAATTCATAATCATTATTTTCTGGTGCTGGCTCCGCTATTAATCTAAAAAAGCGTTTAGTTGGCTGTACATCCCAATGTGTAGGTATTTCTCCCAACCATTCAACCCCTGAATCTTTATACTCCGCATACGCCTGATACTTTGCCATTATGAATGCACCTCTTGCAGAAGTGCCATAATTTCACGGCTCACCGCATCCAGATCGGCATCAATCTCCCTTAGGTCACGTGGTGGCTGGTACACGTAGAAATGACGGTTAAACGGAATTTCATAACCCACAATGCCAATCTCGCCATCTTTTTCATCACGCTTGTCGGCATTGATCCAGGCATCAGGCACATGGGGCTGTACTTCACGTTTAAAGTAGTCTTCAATAAGCTCTGTGGTACTGACCTTTGGATTCAGTGCGATATTCTCGGCATCACGCAAATCCCCATCCTGCACAAACTCCACCACTTTACCTTTATAGCCAAACTGGCCATACAGTGGGTTTTCCGTCTGTTTCACGACCTTGTTAATCACCGGTTCCGCTTCCGGATTCTTCCAAGTAATGGCATCTAACAGTTGTTTCTTCTCTTTGGCATCCAGCTTGATGTCGGTTTGCTTGAGGGCTTTTTTCAGTACTTCATCAAACTGGTTAAAGTCATCAAACTGCTCAGTGCCAATCACCTCCTGTAAAGCTTGGGCTTTTTCCATCAAGGCTTTCTGGAACAGCCAGATTTTGCTGTCCAGTACCTCTTTAATGTCTTTTTCTTTTAGCTCAGGGAACTCGGCTTTAATCAAGGCACGGACTTCAAGCGCCACATCCTGTAACTGACCATAAGTTTCTGCTGTCCACGCTGTACCAAAGGCTGTTCCCAATTGCGCATCGATACTTTGCATCACGGCATTAAAAGGTTTCGGGGCAAAGCGTAATGCAGCAATCGCGCTATCCGTGATCTGTGCCGATAAACGTAATGGACGTTCAATGGTCACGCGACGGTAGCCAAATTCATGACTGTCAAAGATTTTGCTGGCGAATGGTTTTTGCTGTTCGGTTTCGCCATCTTGCGCCAAGGTATCCACTGCCACAAAGTCACCGTAGTTCTGAGTAATGGTGGCAATTTCAGTTTCAGTCAGATAGTTACGTTTTGAACCCAGCGACTTACGCATTTTGGTACTGAGGTTTGAGGCATTGATCAGCTGTACCTTGCCTTTACGTTCAGCGGCTTTTTTATTGCTGAGTACCCAGATATAGGTGGCAATGCCAGTGTTGTAGAACATGTCGTTCGGTAAGGCAATAATGGCTTCCAGCAAGTCGGCTTCTAAAATATAGCGACGGATCTCACTTTCGCCACTGCCTGCACTACCCGTAAATAACGGTGAACCATTCAGGATAATGCCGATGCGGCTACCGCTCTCGCTACTACTGGCATCACGCATCTTGCTGATCAGGTGCATCAGGAATAATAATGAACCATCGGACACACGTGGCAAGCCGGCACCGAAACGTCCATCAAAGCCCTTATGTTCATGCTCGTCCTTGATGTCCTGTTCGATCTTTTTCCAGTCCACGCCAAAGGGTGGATTCGACAGCATGTAGTCAAACTGATCCACAGCAAGCTGGTCGTTCGACAGCGTGTTGCCGAGTTTAATCCGGCTCACATCCTGCCCTTTGATCAGCATGTCGGCTTTACAGATGGCGTAGGATTCCGGATTGAGTTCCTGACCAAAGGCACGCATCACCGCATTTGGGTTCAGCTCATGCAGATATTCCATGCCTGAAGACAGGAAGCCACCCGTCCCGGCTGTCGGGTCGTAAATGGTACGGATAATGCCTTCTTTAGTCAGGACGTCATCATCTTCCATAAACACCAGTGCCGTGGTCAGACGCACAATGTCACGCGGGGTAAAGTGCTCCCCTGCGGTTTCATTAGAACCTTCGGCAAAACGACGGATCAGTTCTTCAAACACCAAACCCATGTCATGGTTGGATACGTTCTTTGGACTCAGATCCGTGGTGGCAAACTTTTGCACGACTTTATACAAAAGGTTGGCATCATCGAGGAGGCCCACAAATTCGATGAAGTTAAAGTATTCAAATATCTCACGGGCATCTTTAGAGAAACTTTGCACATAGGTGCTTAAGTTGGCCTTGATATCACTCTGCCCCATTTTGCTGAGATCCATTGGGGAGGTGTTAAAGAAGGCTAGACCGTTGGTGGCACGCAGCAATAACTTTTCTTGAGCTTCTTCTGGCAGATTCAGCTTGGAGACTTTTTCATGTTCTGCCAGTACCGCCGCCTTGCTTTCTTCCAGTACACACTCCAGACGACGCAACAAGGTAAATGGCAGAATGATGCGGCCATATTGCGATTGTTTGAAGTCACCACGCAGCAGGTCGGCAACCGACCAGATGAAAGAAGCGATTTGTGAAAAGTTATTGTTGGTCATAGTGTTCTGAAAAATCCTGGTTCTTATTTGACGCAGTAGCATCAACTGAAAACTTGCTTACCTTTATCTTACTGAAATTTTGTTGAACTTTTGGAAAAAAATAGTGATTAATCACTGAATTGATTTCACTCAGCGACAGAAAATGTCGTTTAAAGCATCTTTTGATTGTAGTAGTGAATGGCTTGATTCATTTTATTCTTTAGATTTTTAACATTTCCATAGTTTACTGAAAACCAAAAAATAAGGGAGCCGAAGCTCCCCACTTTTATTCACGATTTTCCAGCTTATCTTCAATCCATTGATTTATTTCCCAAGCTGACCAGCCAATACGAGATTCACTTAGTCGCACAGGCTTTGGAAAAGTAGGATCGTAGTATTTTGATTTCTCATTGATCATTTCATAGATTTTAGCTCGACTAATACTTGTAAATTGAACCACCTCTTTAATATTAACGATTTGATTCATCGGGAAAGTTTGACCAACAAATGCATTCATGATGTTTACTCCTATCTCATGATTTCGAGCAACTCGCTCATGAGATACGGCAATCTCGTAAGGTTTTACCCTGTTAGATTTAATTCAAAGCCGTCACTGATCCTTTCAATCCCTGCTGAATATTAAATTCAGGCTGCGTTTCCTCAATCTGCTGGCCTTCAACAAGCTGATAAAACTCCTCAACCACATCCAAACCTTCCTCTATATCCACATCCATCCTTCCATTCCCAAAACCCTTCCTTGCGGTAAAGTCTAAAGCTTCCTGATAAAACCCAGCCTGCTTGCTCTGTTCATCAATTTGCTTCGCCTGAATAATCGCTTCATTCAAGCTAATCCCTTCCCTTAAAGTTAGATCCACGTAATACACCGGCTGACGATAACTCTGTGTCGTACTCTTGCCCCGCAATATCAATTGCAAGGGTAGACATGACAACAACCCTCCTGAAGCTGCATGGTAATAGTTCAACCGTGCTGCCAAAGTCCGAATACTATTAAAGCCAGTGGTTCTAAAGATGAAGGTACCAAACTCATCCGATTCATCTAAGTTCACATGCAAACGCCCGTAGGGCTTGCAGTTCCCTCCTTGAGCCAATGGACATAAATCGGGGGATGGACAGGGATGTTGCTCCACGCCTTGGTTGGTTAAACGTTGGCAGGTTTCTCCATTACCGACACAGATAGGTCTTCCAGTCTGTGGGTCAAATAAGGTGTATTCAGCGCGTAAGTTCAGATCAGGATCATTAAAGATCATTCTGACGGGGATTGAGCGCAACTTTTGATTAGGCGTATTGGCTCGAAGCTGATCATCTAATGGATGTTTGATCCAGCCTTCTTTGCTTTGAATCTGGGAAGTAATGGTGAATTGATCATCTTTTTCCGGTAAGCGTTTGCCACTCTTTTCAACCATACGACCGATACTGATACGCCCCAAAATTGGAGGGGTAATTGCTAAACCTTTAATCATGTTGATATTCCTTAATGTATTACCTTACAAATTTGGGTCTATGTATGTAGGTCAGAACAAGGACCAAATAAGTTACCCAAAGAATGTAGAGCCAGATAAAGTGCTACAGAGATCGCGACCGATTTGCTCTCTACCGAAGGGTAGAGAGCGGGGAGCGATTTTTGTGAATTTTTGATTTGGTGCTGTAGATAGGGCTTAGTCGGTATAGATGTTAAATCGACGACTGCCTTGCTTTTGAAGTGGATAAAGCTCGATGAGTTCAGGCTGGTGCTGAAGCAATGCTTTGGTATTGAGGCTGATAGAGTCCTTGGCTTTCTTCCAGACTACTGAGCCATGAGCAAAGACCGCCCTTTCCTTGTCTTGCATCATCATTTGAATTTCATGTTTAAGCTGGTCAAAGCGTTCCTGCTTATGCTGAATCTCTTCTTTCATTTTGATGAGCTGGTCGAACATCAAATTGGCATTTTCATTTTGCGAAAGATCCTCTACCGTTAAAGGTACATGCGCTGGATAAAGTTGTTGAATCGCTTTAGCTGCGGATTCACTTGCATCCACGGATGGTGGTGTATCCTTTTCCACGCATTCCCAGAAATATTGTTCTGCTTGAACAATATGTTCAATCACGGATTCAGAGCGTGTCACTTTGAAGATCTTGGTTTCATGTCCACAGATCAAGACACAAACATGCGCTGCCTGTTTACCAGTCACCGCCAGTTGATGTTGTACCTGACACAGCACGTATAAAGGCACACCATCACGCCACAATTTTGCTCCATGCTCACCTGCTGTTTTGCATTCCAAAATTTGGACTTCATCACTGCCGACCACGCTGTAATCCAGATTGGCTAACATAAAGTATTTATCGGGATCAGGATGCTGAAGTACTGCATTGATCCGTCGCACCTTATTATGGGTGTGCATGCTATAGAACTCTGCCACCAAAGGTTCCAGCTGCTTACCCCAATACAACGGTGCCACACCTGAACTTTCATCTTCAATAGATTGAGTCTGACGACCTGTTTTGATCAGCCAAAGCTCTAACATGGACATGTAGGGATTAAGACCACAGGCAGTCGCGGCATCACTACTACCGATACCTTGTTTACGAACTTCAAGCCAATCCTGATATTCCATCCCTTTGGTGTTGACCAATCGCTTGGCTGCTGTTGAGCGTTTGGTGGTGATAGTTGGATTGACTACGATCTTTGATCCTACAGTCGTAGGCTGATGGGAAATAGATACAATTTGATTCATGGAATTATCCTTATAAATTCTGATCTCTGTAAAAGAAATGCATAAAAAAGCCATACCCGACACAAGGTCGGGTATGGCGATTTGTTTGCTGTTTTAATTGAAAGGGGTTACATGAGTGCTCTGATGAGCATTTGTTTGGGGTGACTTGATTTCAACATAAGTGAGTTAGTTAATTTCAGGCGATCAAAGCAAGTGCTTGCTCCAATCCTCTTTGTTTCACACCCGCACCTGCACCGAACCAAGCTGAATCTAGTCGATGATCGGTACTCATGGCACGTCGTTCATGATCCACAAATTCTGTGATCGAACAAAGTAATCCATAAGCCGTGTCTTTGGCTGATAACAGGTCAGCACCGCGTCCTTGCCCATTGAACATCTCTAAAGCTTTATTCATGGCACGACCATTCGGTTCAGGCTTTTTCTCCTGAGCTTGCTGCGCGACATTGCGATAGAACTGAATGATGTTTTCTTCAGGATCAGAAATTGACATGGTGCTGTTATTGAACACGGCATCAAAGTAAGCTTTGGCTTCCTGCTGACTCACCTTACGCTGTGTGAGCTGTTTCATCTCATACATGTGCTCATCCCAAGCACGAACTGAAACACCCAATTGCTGTTTCACTTTCTCTGCATCGAACTTGGTGCTATGTGGAACTTTCACCACACCTGCACTATTGCTTTGTCCACGTAGAGCAATTGCTAAAGTGTTGTTACAGACCACTCGGATACTTGTGAATTGTGCTGTCGTTGCCAACGTGCCATCACATGCAGTAGCCAGCAAGATATAACCATTACTGACATCCTTGCCTTTCAATGCTGTACTTTGACCTGTACGCGCCAATGCCCAGAACTTCTTACCGCCCTTTAAGACACCTGCTGTTTCTAACTCAAAGCCTGATTGTTCTGTTAGATCACGATAGAACTCCAAAATCTCTTTGGGTTGAACTTCCTGATAACGCTGACTAACCACAGATAACGGCGCATGGGTATCTGAACGGTATAACACTCGCTGCTCTTCAAAAGGCATGATGATGCTCTGACCACGTTCATTCTGTGCCATATAACTGACATTCGAGGATTCGATCCGCCAGTCCATCCCCGCTTGCTGTGCCCATACTTCGAGTGGTTGATTCGGACTCAGCTGATTACCGAGACCATGCCAAGGGGTTTCGCCCACATAGGCGATTTGTTCGATTTGATGTGCCATCGTTCTTATCTCCTATGATGATTCAACGAAAGTTTTGCTGACAGTGGTTGCAATGGTAATACGTCAGCGTGATTGGCTTTTTAGGCTCATCAAACACGCTGCTGAATAGGCCACCAATCACTGCACCTGCAAGCCCGCCAAGCAGTGGTGATACAGGCAAAGGTAAACCCTTTGAAATGGATGCACCGATGGTGGCAAACGAAGCTGATGCTGCTAGACCTGTAGAATCAGAACCATTCACCTGCTGATTAACCACTTGAATAACCTGATCGGAAAAACAATAAGGACAATTTAAACTCATAATATATACCTCTAGAAATGACAAAGGCTCACCGATTGGTAAGCCTTGAAAGTTGAAATAACTTTGTTTTCATCTAGATAATGTATATCTGAGATTATTTTCATTTAGCATTTGGGAGAGTAGATTCGTTCCAATCGCATTTTATTCATTACTCGTTCCACAGTATGAGTTGTTCCTCGTCTTGATGGCTTATGAAACTTTCCATGACCAAAGGTCTGCATATTCTTAACTTTGACTCGCAGATACTGTTCCGTTTTAGAAGGCTTTGTAAAATAGCGAACTATCTCCATTATGTTAGCCTTTTTTGACTCATCCCCTCGATAAATACATCCTAATGCATCTTTACCTTGAGCCTTGTAGCTGTCACGGTTCTGTTTCGTATTACAGTTATGGCCTGTGCCTTCTTCATCTGTAATCTCTTTCCAAGTATCAATAATAAGATCTACATGATAACGATCAAACTCTACCTTCGAAGCATCATAAAAGAGTAAAAAATGGGCGTGATATCCCTTGTCGGTTCCTTGTTCTAAAGCATAGATATATCCTTGTAAATCTTTGAAATGACGGTCTCTATCTTGTAAGCGATCTAATAATTTTCGAATATGCTTTCTGAAATCCGAAATATCAATAAAGGGACGTCTTTCCATACGATAAGAAAGATCACATCGTAAAACCATTAATCTTAAATAATGCTCCAAAAGCAACTCAGTATATATTATTGCCTTTCGACGATTAGCTAACTCATCTTCTATAAATTTTTGGACTTCTCTTTTATGCTGTCTTTCAAACTTTCTAAACCTAGATTGTACATCACTGAAAGTTAATCCCTTTAAAGTTAAGATACTGATATCTTGAGATGCTTCTAAATTTTGCTCTAGGTCTAACATCAATGCGATCATGGCTCCATTATAAGCCGAGTACCATAAATCTGGATCATATTCCTCTTGCATCTCGTTTAGTAATTCTACTAACTCAACCCAATAGCCTTTCCATCGTCTTTGACGCTTGATAGTTTCTTCTACGAACTTTTCAACTGCTGTAATCAGTGGAGAATGATTGATCTTGGTTTGTTCCATTGCTATGTACCTGTAGTTATTACATAGCAATAGGGCTAATTAATAAGAAATTACATATAGGCTTAAATTAGATAAGAGCTCTATATAATGAATATGTATATGAGTCCATATATTTAATAGATATTATTATATAGCTTTATAATACCCACTAAGACTTCATCTACAAATGCAGTGATTCATTAGGCTTTCATAGTCATATTTCTATTCGTGTACACGTTTTGCCGATCATATTGTGAAGCGACAACTTTTTTGTCTAAAAGCAGGCGTGATATCAGGAATTGATCAAACTTACTTACTATAGAGGTAGTAGTAACCGTGCTAGTCTTTCTGCCCTCCTCTCATAAAAATCAGCTGGCTTATTCATTCCATCTTGAGATGAATTTTCATTGATTGCATTTACGCTTTTTTCATTTTCAGGCGCACTCACTTCATCTTGTGGAGTATTCTTTTCATCCGTTTTTTTAGGTATAGCTTCTTTAATTCTACCCCTCAAAAATAGCTCTGGTCTTTTATGATTGCGATGGCTTGTACTTTTATATTTATTGAAATATTCATACGTAGTATAAAAGTTCACTAGATCAGTTTTCAGCTGGGGAATAAGCCGTTTATCTTCTTTATTCACAACTAAATAGTCCGATTCACCTTCTTTAAACCATAATGTAGGGATTATTTTCAAATCCGGCAAATTTCTATCAATTATCTGTTTGGCATTGTACCTCTTAGTAAATTTTCCCCAATAATCCTTAAATTTTAATTTTACCTCATCAGCAACAACGTCCGAACGAAGGTAACAAATAGCTGTACAGTCAATAGAATAGCAGCCATCTTTAAAAACAAAATATCCGATATAAGCGTCTAAATATGCTCCTATACTCTTTGGTGCACGCTTCGCTTTCTTAAAGAATTGAGTAACAATTGTCTTTAAGGTGCTGATATCTAATCGACTCTGGCTATTATCAATTTTAAAGCGTAATAATATCGTGTTCTCTTTGAAACTTGTCTCTAAATAACACTGTGCTGATCTCGTGTTTTTTTGCACTAGCATTTCCATATAAGCTAATCTGCTTCGGGGAATAGAGATATTGTGTTGTTTGATTAGCTTTAGCTCTGGCGCTATTAGATTTGTTACTTCCGCCAGATTTATATCGTGTAAGTCATACGTTAATGATGAATTATTTAAACTTACCGGAAGCGAAAAAGTATTGTAGAGAGTCCAATTAGATGCCCATACAGAAAAATTAATATCAATTCCGTTATCTAATAAGGCTAAATACATCCTAGCTGCACAGGGCCATTTAGAGGGATCTTGGTTGAGCAATAGAGAAGTTGATAAACTGTCAATATATGTATGCTCCAAATACGCCAGGAACAAATTGACCCTTTGCAATAGTTTTATTTGCTGTGCATCTAACTCATCAAAATATTTCAGCATCTCGTAAAATTTGTGGATAGACTTCGCATATTCTGGAGCACGTTTAACTAAACTGGCATCATCCCAGATTGAATTAAAATCATATGTTTTTTTTGCTAGATCATGCTTTTCTTGTCTTTTTGACTTTCTCTTATCATCTCGATCTTTTAAACGACCATCAGCTTTTCTTGTAATTAGATGTATAGGCGTATCAACTAGTTCACTCTCAGCAGTATGATTATCAGGACTAATAATTTTTCCCATTCCATAAAACAATCCCACAAACCACTTCAACATAAGAGCTAATTTTTTGCGATTAGGGAGTTTGAATTCTTTTATTTCTTTTACACCTAAGTGATCGAGAATTTGATCAATAGCAATAATTTCCGACCGAACAAAAGCAGTAATCTTACTACCATAAAAAAAATTATCTAACTCACGATGTAATGACTCCTTAATTTGGTTGGTATCTATTTGATGTGTTGAACTGTCTAGAATAAATCCAAACATTAATCGAACTTCACCATTCAGCTCTATCTCACCTTTTTTAAGGATAGATAACCAAGGTAAATGGGTTCCTAGCTCAAGATCATTTAACTCATCTACTAACAAGTGTGTTTTTCTTTCGACCGAAGTTGTAGCTAATCTATGATCTACTTGACTAGTTTGAGTTAGATTTTTAATCTCCCTATCAGAGAAATCTTGTACCTGAAATTTTACCAACACAAGCGCTTGTCTAATCTTCTTAGCGCCATGTAGCACATCCAAAATTTCACGCGCAATCTCATCGCCTTTATCTTGATCGAAATTAAATTTGTAGTTTTTTTGCTCTTTTAAATACTGCTTATATTGATCAATCGTTTCAAAGGCGTCCTCATGAGGAAAGTCTTCAACTTTCCACTTGTCAGATTGAATCTCACTTCTGAAGATACATGATCCTTGTTTATCTAAAAAATTAATGAAAGCATGAATTTTTTCTGGCAACTTGTAATATGGAGTTGCTAATTTCATAAGTGCAACATCTACTACTAGACCATTATAAAAATCAACTATCTGCTTTTTTCTCACCTCATTTTTTGAAAGGCAGGCATCTTTCCAATCTACTTTCTCATAACCAATAAATTTTTCAACTAACTCTAAACGCTCATACAGTCTTTCTAAAGTTTCGATAGTTTCCCGAAATATGCCTTTATGAATTTTCCTATTTTGAGTAATTGAATGCCGATAGCTATCCGTATAGTAACGTTTCAAAAATCCAAAAATTTCTTTATCGGTTAGTTTTTCTAATTGCCCGATTTCAGGAAGCTCCCTAAAAAATTGAAAGTTTGATTCATTCATGATTGGAATCTTCTAGTACTTTTAGATAATAGTTAAAAATTAACACTTCTAACCCTTATTTTTCAAGCTTTCTTTCTCCCATCTAAATAAAATAAAAACTGTTATACCCTATTTACATACTCTTAAACCCCAGATTATAAAATTTTACCCCCCTATTTAAGAACTATTAGGACATTATACGTACTCAGGTTTCAGCTATAACGATGAAAAAAAAACCACGCTTTTTAGCGTGGTTTTTGTGATTTTTCTAGTCATTTAATTCAGCCAATCTTTCACTCCCCTCATACCACTCCATCAATCTCCCCCGCTCATCCCAATATTGCACTCGGTTATATGCAGAGCGAATACGGTTCTGTGGTACATAAGCTAACTGACGTTCGATTGCATATAGATTAAACAGATTCGATTCATTTACAACTGTACTGAATAGAGATCTAAAACCATGTGTGGTCATCCGACCGACATAGCCCGAACGTTTGATCACAGCCAAAATAGACTCGCTACGCATCGGTTCTCTATTGTTTAAACGATGTGGAAATAGCAGTTCCTGATTATGAGTAAGTCTCAAAGCCTTTAACTCAGTAATCATCATGTCCGTCAACGGTACACGATGCGGAAGACGGTTCTTCATCCATTCTTCAGCGAGTATCCCACTTACGTCCTTCCAGATCATTTTTTCCCAGTGTGTTTATAGTAACTCACTAAACACCTATCAGTATAACGACACAGTACATCTGAGAATCATTTAGTGGACTACTATTAACATGTCATTTTGAAAAATGTATGTGAAAATAACCTTATAGTTGTTCTATGGTTCCATGGACTTAAAAGAACACCACCACCTCAATCTAACTGGGGGTAAAATTGGGGGTAAAATAAAAATATAATTTTCTATTTTAATTAATTATCATATGCTTAATATAAAAAGATGACTCCCTCTTTCAACCGCCAGAATAAACTGCAATGCCAAGCAGAATGAAGGTCTAAATTGATAAAATTTAGGCCTTTTTTAATTTTATTGTTCTCAATATTAAATATCCCCCTAATTGATCTTCTATTTGTTTAGCTCAATAACTTCACAGTATATTTAAGTCCTGATTGACGGATTTCAATCACACGTTTTTTTCCTAATGCACGACTTATGGATTTTTTATTGGCAGCAATAAGTACACGTATATTTACAAATACAAATTTTATATTCTAAAGACAATTACTTAAGCCTATGCTAAAAATAAATCATCCTCTCAATATAGGTACTATTCAAAAAATTATTCATTAATTTAAACATCATAGAACTGAAACGCGATTGCGGTACTTTTAACTTGATCAACGAAAAACTTAAAAAACACATTTCATATATCACTGCTATTCGGGAGAGAACATGAATAACAGCCAGAATTATGTTAAGCAGATCAAGAACGCCAAACGTGGTGGCTATACCCCAACCCTTGCCAAAGACATCAATAAACATAAAATTCAAAAAGCACAGCGTCTGATTGACGAATGGCGAAAGCTCGCCAATGAACTCCGCCCCCAAATGCAACTGGAGATGGCATATACACTTGAAGAATGCGCACAGGATCTAGACCAAATTTTAAGAATGAAATAGCACTCAACGCTCACCCATCCTATTTTTTCGCCCACATCTTGTGGGCGAAACATTACCTATTTTTATTTCTCTGGTTTTTAGAGCGAAACATCGGTTGAATGCTGAATAAATCAAACGTATAAATTACATTCGATTTGCTGTTTTTTTAACTTGCACCACTTCAAAAAATCTGTAGAATGCATTCCACAACGCCGGCATAGCTCAGTTGGTAGAGCAACTGACTTGTAATCAGTAGGTCCACAGTTCGAATCCGTGTGCCGGCACCATTTCTTAGCCTCACTTTTTAGTGAGGCTTTGATGTTTTTAAAGCCTCTTTTTTATGGCTTCCTCGCGCTAATCTGCACATAACGAATCAGCCCGTCTCGATACAACTTCTCACACAATTTTGCCGTCATCTTGATTTTGAATTGATCCACATGACTCAGGCTCATCTGACTTTTTTGTTCTTGAATATAATCGGCAAAACCCTGAAATACGAATTCGCTGATATCTTCAATCTGGATATTTTCGAAACCTGCCTGTTGCACTTGGTGTTGTAAATTTTGCTTTGAATTTAAATTTTTCAAATTCACATCTGCTGCTTTCAACAGACTTTGATATTTCAATCGTTGCACTGAATTTAAATTCAAAAACGCATCGGACAACATCAAATAGTGAAAAGCAAAGCGTCCCTTTGAATTCAAAACATTAACAACTGATAAAAGCAATAAATTCAAATCACTATGATACGCAGCATCAATACACAGTACGGCATCCATACAGTTTTGTGGATAAATATTTTTTAAATTCAAAAATGAATCTTGTTGTATTTTGATTTTTGAATTTAAATTTTTTTGGATTTTTTCCACACATTCGGTTTGCAATTCGACTGCGGATAAGTTTTGAATTTGAAAATGTTCCATCCAAAAAACCAAGCTCGCGCCCTGCCCACAACCAAGGTCTAAAACACGATCTGTAGATTTTAATTGAATGGATTCGGCAAGATGGAAAGCGAGTTTTTGACAGGCTGCAGGATAGGATGATTTTGCATCATCCCAATAGCCCAAATTGCTCCAAGCAAGTTCCGCATCATCTCCGAGTAGTCGACTGTTAATCGCATATTTATGGTTAGGGATGTGCTGACGAATTGCTTGAAGCCATTTCATGTTAGTAACCGAGTTGAGGGGCAACCTCCACTTTAGGTTTTAAACCCACAAACGGCAATGGCGCACCAAAAATTTCTGCAATATGCATAGCAGACGTTACCGCAGACTCTAAAATCGGCAGACCGTCACAAGACCATGAGCCACAGAAGAAGACTTTACGCTCAGGGGATAAATGTCGTTGCTGTAACTCTTTATTCAGCGCCACGGTATGTGAATCCACCACTGCGCGTGTCAAACTAACCGAAGAGATCACTTTTTTAGGATCGATCGGTGTCACTGGCTGCCAGGTTTGGAACACTGGGGTTTTACCCACCAAGCTCGGCTCGATTGAGTTGAGCCACACGGTAAATTGCTGACGGGTAAATTTACGGTCCATCATATAACTTAGTACAGACCAATCTTTACGCTTCGGTGGCATCACGGTTTGATCAGTGTGAATCACCAACTGACCTTGCTCAAATTTAAATTTCTTTAAAAGCTCAATATCGTCAGCAAACTGGGTTGAATCTAAAAATTCTTCCGTTTTGGTGGTTGGTGTCGCAACAACCACGCGATCGAATAGATGATGTGTTCCGGCCTCAGTTTCCACCAAGACTTTATCGTCTTGCTCGAGCACTTTGGTAATTGCCGTACCACTTTGAATATTTAAACCTTCAATCAGTTTATCAACCAACGCAGGTGTACCACCTTGGATACGCAACAAGGCATCACCATTGGTCAATTGACGCAAGAAAATCAACAGCGGTTTCGCAGGCCATTCGCCAATCGTTTTCGGGTTACAAGTGCAAATGGTATACAACACAGGCATGACTGCACCATGCCAAAATACTTCTTCAATTTCATTTTTATTAATGAATTCAGCAAGCGTAATATCCTGATTTTTTGATTTAAAAAATCGAGTGATCGCGGCTTTAAGTTGCAACATTCCTTTGACTAAACGCCAGCCATATTGTTGTAAGCCTTTACGGTTATTAATAATTGGGAAATTACCAATACGGCTACGACTGGTGGTCAACCACGTTTCTGTACGATCTTCAAATAGCCAACTGCATGCCATATAGGTACGGACAGGGAAAGTTTTAATCCCTAAATGGGTCGCCAAACTTAAGGTATTTTTCCAAAGATGTGGATTCATCACACGCAAAGGGGCATCGATCAAGCCGCCTTCAAACTCAGTGCTGTGGCTATCCATACCACGACCAGGCAGAGCTTCGAAAATTGTAATGTTATGCCCTGCGTCTTTAAGAATTCTTGCGGTAGCCAGCCCAGCCATGCCACTACCGATGACTGCAATTTCCAATTTTCTTTTCCATCTATAAAACACAGTTTAAAAGTATGACTGATCAGAAGTTAAAAATAGCTATTAAAAAATACCAGATTCGCACTTTTTGTATGGATTTCAGTACAGCCGTTTTTAAGTTAAATTTACAAATATTTACAGTCAAAAAGCACACAATTTAAGCTTTGTTTTTTAAACATATTTTTCTTTAAAATTTTAATTACTCTATAAAACCAAACAATTAAATTAACCATTTTTATAACTTTCGGTTTACTTTAAAGCCAAGTCTCGCTAAGATGCGCCACATAATAAAGTGATAAATTCATCACAATTTATAAAAAGTAAAATGATATTTAAATCATGACAACTATAAATACTACAGCGCTCAATAAAAAAGCCTCTGACTGTTCAGAGGCTTTTTTTTCGGCTATTTCAACGGCATGAATTTCACTTAAGCCTCATGCGCTAGCGCAATTTCACCAAATTTTCCGTTATTGAAATCATCAAAGGCTTGAATAATTTCAGCTTTGCTATTCATCACAAATGGGCCATAACCTTGAATCGGCTCATTTAGTGGCTCACCGCTAAGTAACAGAAATTGTGTGTCCTGCAACGCTTGTAGCTGAATGGCGATATCATCTTTGGCAAACATGACCATCGAACTGTCTTGAACTTTATGGCTTTCATTCACCACAACCTCACCCTTCAAGACCACCAAAATGGTGTTATGCCCTTCAGGTACATGTAAGGTGGTTTCATATTGAGCTTTCAATTCACCATCCCAGACATTCACTGGACTAAAGGTTTGTGCAGGCCCAAGGTGACCACCCATTTCACCAGCAATCACCCGAATATGCCCTGCACCTTCATCCATGTCTATGCGAGGAATATCTTGGCGTGTGATCGCTTGATAACGAGGCTGGGTCATTTTGTCTTTTGCCGGTAAATTCACCCACAATTGAACCATTTCAAAAAGACCACCTGCTTGAGCAAATTCAGGCGAATGAAATTCTTCATGCACCAGACCCGACCCTGCGGTCATCCATTGCACATCGCCTGTTTGAATTGTGCCGCCACCACCACTTGAGTCCTTATGAGTCACTTCACCGCTGTAGGCGATAGTCACCGTTTCAAAACCACGATGTGGATGTGAACCTACACCATGCCGTGCAGTGGTGGGATCGAACTGATAAGGTGCCGCATAATCCAAAAGCAAAAATGGGCTAATCGCCTGACCTAGACGATCATAGGAAAATAAGCTTTTGACTGGAAAACCATCGCCCACCCAGTGCATTTGCTGATTACGATAAACACCAATTACTTTTTTCATTTCTTAGCTCCTATATTCATACGATAGGATGAACATAGCGCTTATTTTAAGCTTTGAAATACTTACTGACCATCTTCCAGATAGCATTCTATATCTCAAAATTAGAACAATACTCAGACATAAAATCTGCACCTCACTCAAAACCAAGCATTAATTTCGAAATTCTAAGCTTTAAGTCATATATAACGATGAATTATCCCAATTTTATGATTGAGCTTCTCATTTAAACCCATTTCATTGTCTCATTTTTACAACTATTCTAAATCTAGTTAACACGCAGATTTCATCTGATCCTGCGTAGTTGCAAACAGGAAAGAGGACAATAAAATGGGGCAAACCTTACGTTCGTTTAGACAAAGATAATGCCGCGGTACTTTTAGTTGACCATCAAACAGGTCTACTTTCATTGGTTCGCGACATTGATCCAGATAAATTTAAAAATAATGTGCTCGCACTGGCTGCAGCCGCAAAATATTTTAATCTTCCAACGATTCTCACCACCAGTTTTGAACAAGGTCCAAACGGTCCATTGGTTCCAGAACTCAAAGAGATGTTCCCTGACGCACCTTATATTGCACGCCCAGGTCAAATTAATGCTTGGGACAATGAAGACTTTGTGAAAGCCGTCAAAGCAACAGGCAAAAAGCAATTGATTATTGCCGGTGTAGTGACTGAGGTTTGTGTTGCATTTCCAACCTTGTCTGCTTTAGAAGAAGACTTTGACGTCTTTGTGGTGACCGATGCTTCAGGTACATTCAACCATTTAACCCGTGACTCAGCTTGGCAACGTATGACGCAAGCGGGTGCGCAGCTTATGACGTGGTTTGGTACCGCGTGTGAATTACACCGCGACTGGCGTAATGATATTGAAGGTTTAGGTGCGCTTTTCGGCAACCATATACCGGACTACCGCAACCTAATCAACAGCTATACGCAAAATACTGAAAAGAAATAATCCTTCAGTAGTAAAAAGCGGCTTCGAGCCGCTTTTTTTATACCTGATGTATAAATTGACGTATGATGATTTGAATTGAAATAATTTTCACTGCATAAGGTGATCCATGCATTCATTTGATGATTATTACTACTTTTACTTGGTGGTGAAACATGGCGGTTTTAGCGCTGCAAGTGAAGCATCGAATATTACAAAATCAAAATTAAGCCGACGCATTTTAGATCTTGAAGCCAAATATAATGTCACCCTTATTCAGCGTTCTACCCGACACTTTAAGGTCACGACATTAGGCCAAGAATTGTATGAAGAATGCATAAAAGTAATCGAACAAGTTGAATGTGCGCATCAGGTGCTCCTGAAGCAAAAAAGTGAACTTGAAGGCTTGGTTAAAATTAGTTGTCCACCGGTCATGATGGAACATCAAATTCGCCCCTTGTTAAATCAGTTTTTAAAAGATCATCCCAAAGTTCAGGTCGAACTCGAGCTGTCTAGCCGCCGTGTGGATGTCTTACATGACGACATTGATTTGGCGATTCGCACCAATTTTAGTAAGAATGAAGACTCGAGCATTATTGTACGTGACGTGATTAAAACCGTGCATTGCTTAGTGATTAGTCCTGAACTTTTACAAGGACGCGAGTTAAAGCATATTACGGAATTGACAGAATTTCCGAGTATCGTTTTGGGCACACAGAAAAACCGCTATCAATGGCATTTGCATCATACGGGACAGCAAGAACAGATTGAAATTGCCTTACAGCCTCGGATTAAAAGCAATGACTTAGCCGGTGCTTATTATGCAGCACTCGATGGTTTAGGCATTGCAGACTTACCCTATTTAACCGTGCAAGCAGATATTGAGGCAGGTCGTTTAATTCACCTCTTCCCCGAATGGTGCTCAAATGTCGGTACGGTGCAATTGGTATATGTTTCGCGCAAAGGTCAACGCCTAGTCATGGAAAGATTAATTGACTATTTAGTCGATGGAGTTCGTGGCTATGCTCCAGAACATGATGGCTATTTAGTCCAATGATCTAAACCACAAAAAAGCCAGAACTGAGTTCTGGCTTTTTTAAATCTACGGTTGGATTACCAAATTAGATTTTACCCACTAGGTCGATCGATGGTGCAAGCGTCGCTTCACCTTCTTTCCATTTTGCAGGACATACTTCACCTGGGTGTGCATGTACATATTGAGCAGCTTTTACTTTACGCATCAATTCAGAAGCATCACGACCAATACCACCTGCATTGATTTCAACGATTTGGATTTTACCTTCAGGGTCAATTACGAAAGTACCACGGTCAGCAAGACCATCCGCTTCAATTAAAACATCAAAGTTTTTCGCAAGTGTCCAAGTTGGATCGCCAACCATTGGGTATTCGATTTTCTTAATTTCTTCAGAAGAATCGTGCCAAGCTTTATGCGTGAAGTGTGTATCAGTAGATACTGAATAAATTTCTACGCCCATTTTTTTGAATTCAGCATAGTGATCAGCAAGATCGCCTAATTCTGTTGGACATACAAACGTAAAGTCAGCAGGATAGAAAAACACCACAGACCATTTACCATAGAAGTCTTTTTCTGAAACTTCAATAAATTGACCGTCTTGGTAAGCGGTAGCGTTAAATGGTTTTACTTCAGTATTAATTAAACTCATTTGATATTCCTCTAACTCATTTCAGGGATTGCTTATCTGTTGAAGCTAGAATACGAAATATCAAACCATAGGTAAAACCGAACTTTTTTATAAAAACTATCGGATTTTTAGATTTGTTATTTAAATCAATCTTTGCCTTTCCATCGTGCAAACCAATCAAGTTCAATGGGTGCAAGCCTTTATATCCATAAAGAGGGTCTGCCAAGCAGCCTGTGTAAACTGTTGTTTATAGTGTGATGGTGGCGTTTTGACTTTATGTGATAACCATGCCCGACAATAATTTTCCGTTGCCCCTAAGACCAATGACATCATTAATTCTTTGGGTAAATGCTCAATCAAATGCCAATCGGGTTGTGCGGTCAACCAATCCAGTAGTGCGCTATTGCATTGCAAATTATGTTTTTTTAACTCGGCTTGTAGCGTTTCCTTACGCATACTAAACCCTGCCGCATACAAGAATCCTGCAAAATCTGGATAGGCTTCGACCCAGTCTATATACGAGCACAAAATGGCTTGAATGCCTTCCTGCAGCGATTGGGCCTGTGTCAATGCATCTGCCCTTTTCACAAATTGATCTTGCAACGCCGCAAAATACAATGCCGCCACTAAACCATCTTTATTTTTAAAATGATGGTAAATCGCGCCAACACTGGTCTCTGCACGGTCTCTCACATGTTCAATCGTCGTCGTTTCAATCCCTTGCTCTAAAAAACATGCAAGGGCTTCTCCTAAGATCTGCCGTTTAAGTTCCGCTCGGCGACCACTGTAAATTCGTTGCAATAATGCTTGATTTGACGACATCGATACCTTCCCTTTGATCGGGTCATTTTAAAACAATGTTGGCTTTTTTTAATAGCTGTGACGTCATTTACGCCATTAACAGAACAATATTCTGTATTAGAATTATATTCTGAATAATGACGGATAATTAAGCATGAGCCAAGCATTAAAATTATGGAAGACCTTCCAAAACAAACCCGCAGGGAAATGGACTTTTTCAAAATTGCTGTGTTTGAAAGCACCGTATTTCAGCAGTATTTCGCCTGTTTTTGATGAATTAAAGCCCCAATACTGTGAACTACATATAAAAAAACAGCGCAGCGTGCTGAATCATATTGGCACTGTCCACGCGATTGCCATGTGTAATATGGCTGAATTGGCTGGCGGAACCATGACCGATGTGACCGTTCCGAGCAGCCATCGTTGGATTCCCAAAGGCATGACTGTGGAATATTTGAAAAAAGCCGATACAGATTTAACAGCCATTGCCACGCCTGTCGATGTTAATTTTACGTGGAATGCAGGGAGTGATTATTTGGTGAATGTCGTGGTGAACAACACACGTAATGAAGCAGTTTTTAAAGCCGTGATTACCATGTGGGTTTCTGCAAAAAAATAAGTCATCGACTCAATTTCAAAATGAAACTGATCTTTCAAGATGAGACCTGCGAAAAAAAACCCTCAAGATTGAGGGCTTTTTTTGATGATGATCTACCGTTTTAAACGCTGTGTTTAAGGTTCATTAGAACGGTAAGTCGTCATCTAAATCTGCTGCTGCAGGAGCCGGTGTCGGTGCAGGCTGTTGTTTTGGCGCAAAACCACCTGGGTTGTTATTGCCATAGCTATTGCCTTGAGCCGGTTGGTTATTGCCATAACCGCCTTGGTTTGAGCTATTACCGTAGCCACCTTGGTTTTGGTTATTGTTATAACCACCTTGTTGATTATTAAAACGAGGCTGACCAAAATCACCGCCTTGACCTTGTTCGCCTTGTTGGCGATTATTGTCAAGCATTTGCATTTGTTCACCACGAATTTCAGTCGTGTAACGCTCTTGACCGCCTTGATCTGTCCACTGACGAGTACGTAATGAACCTTCAATATAAACTTTAGAACCTTTGCGCAAATATTGCTGTGCAATTTCACCTAAGCGGTTATGTAACACAATACGGTGCCATTCTGTTTGCTCTTTACGTTCACCTGTATTTTTATCTGTCCATGAATCACTCGTTGCAATTGAAAACTGAGTGAGAGAACCACCATTTGGGAAAGTTTTTGTTTCAGGGTCACGACCCAAAGTACCAACTAAAATGACCTTATTTACACCACGCATCAGACGTATTCTTCCTATTTGTTTCTATTATTTACTTTATAAGAGTTATGCTTAAATGGCTACCTCTTTCCCTAACAAGTGCGTTAAATGTTGTCGCGCAGATTCATCCATCTGCTGCTTATCCACTTTTACATAAGCCACTTGCTGGTCAGACATCACCACAACTTCTTCAATACCACGAATTGCTAAAAGCTGAGAAGTCCATTCATCCGTTTCTTTATCTTCAGGCAAACTGAAAACCATAGACGATAAATAACGCGGCTGAGCCAACCCAAAACTAATGATCAACCATAAAATGGCTAGCCCTGTCAGGATGCCCCATCCCATTGCCGTATCATTTAGCAACAGAAGTTGCCCGCCAATCATACCACCAAAAAATGCCCCCAGAAACTGACTGCTGGCGTTCACCCCCATGGCAGTCGCTTTGGATTGAATTGGAGCTGCTTTCGATAACCATGACGGTAATAATGCCTCCATCACATTAAATGCGATAAAGAATAATCCTAAGCCAGTAAGCAGAATATATTTTGATTCGAAACCAAAAATTAAGATGCCCAATCCTAAAATAATGCCACCAATGGCGGTCAAGAAAATGCCGCGCATTTTGCGATATTTTTCCGCCAAAATAATACTTGGAAAGGCAAAAAACAGGCTCACGACCAAAAGCGGCAAATACACCAAACCATGTGAATGTAATGGAATATTGGCAAAGTCAATCAACTGAGACGGTACATAAATAAACATCGCGGTGAGCAGTAAATGCAATGAAAAGACTGAAACATGTAAACGATTTAGATCAGGCATTTTCAGTACTTGCTTTAACTGCGTCAGATAACCTTGTTGAAAATTTTTATGATGACGCGTTACTTTCGGTACCAATAGCAACATCGCAATCGCGGCAAGTCCCATGATGGTGGTCACCCAAAATAAACCCGAGATGCCGACTAAACCTGTGAGCCAAGGCCCAAGGCTGAACGCGACCACAAAGGACAAACCGATACTCATCCCCATCATGGCCATGGCTTTAGTACGCTGTTCTTCACGTGTGACATCGGCTAACAAAGCCATCACTACGGCAGATACAGCACCACCACCGGCAATCGCACGCCCGATAATTACGCCGTAGATGCTATCGGACATTGCAGCAATTGCACCGCCTAAAGCAAACAACAGCAGCCCGATCACCACCAACGGTTTACGGCTATAACGGTCTGCAATCAAACTAAACGGAATCTGTAAAATCGCTTGGGTCAACCCATAGACACCCACCGCTAAACCAATGAGTGCCGGTGTTGCCCCTGCATATTGCTGACCTGCCACAGAGAAAACAGGAATAATCATGAACAGCCCCAGCATACGTAAGGCGAAAATACTACTCAAAGCAAAAGTTGAGCGTCGTTCAAGAGCATTCATCATAGCTGGTTAAAAATTCATTAATCTTGGAATGGGATTATAGGACATTCAGCTTAAAGCGAAGCAGGATTTTTATTGATTTTAAATATCCTGATGATTGGACAAATAAAAAGCGCAGCTGACGCTGCGCTTTTTGGGAGATTTTAGGCAAATTTAAATTAGCCTAAATTTTCTTGACGCTTTTTATATTGAATTGAGGCAATCACAGCCCAAACAATAAATGCCACACCAATTAGACCCGTTACCACTTCAGGGACATGAAGACCTGTGCCACTCGCCAACATAATGAAGGCCAAAGCACCAATCGCATAATGCGCACCATGTTCAAGGAAGATATAAGCATCTAAGGTGCCTTTATCCACTAAGTAAATGGTCATTGAACGCACGAACATAGCACCAATAGCAAGACCGAGCATAATGATTACGACATCAGAGGTAATCGCAAATGCACCAATCACACCATCAAAACTGAATGAGGCATCGAGTACTTCAAGGTAAAGGAAACCACCAAAACCTGCTTTGATCACGCCCGTCGGTACGCCATTTGCGTCATGTCCAACCGCATTACCATTTTCATCAACTTCAGGTTCACCACCCAATAAATGACTCAGTACTTGGACACCGATATACACCACGATCCCCCAAATACCCGCCATCACAACTGCTAAACGAGAGACTTCGGCCACGTTTGCTGCCATTACCAATAACGCAATTAGAGCAATAAACACGGACATCGCAGGAACGTTTGCAAGATTGGCCAAACGGCGCTCTAGCCAACGGAACCAATGGGTATCTTTCCCTTCATCTAAGAAGAAGTTCAGGAATACCAACAATAAGAAAGCACCACCAAAGGCCGCAATTTCTGCATGATGTGCCATCAATTTTGCAGAGTATTCAATTGGATTATTCAATGCCAATTGCACCACTTCCATAGCGCCCATGTCAGCCGTTACAGCAACAATGACGATTGGGAAAATCAAACGCATACCGAATACAGCAATCACAATCCCGACAGTTAAGAAAATCATTTTCCAGAAATGATCCCAACCACGGAGTACCGATGCATTCACTACAGCGTTATCAAATGATAATGATACTTCCATCACTGCCAAAATTGCAGTAATGGTCAGTGCTGTCAGCATGGCTTGCACACCTGCATTTGGGCCATGATTCAGACCCCAATATGCAGAAATGGCAAGACACACGATTGTAAAGACGATTGAGAAACCAAAATGTTTCATCATGATAGATCGACCTATTCATTCAATAAGATTTCAAAATGAGGGAATACCCAGTTTGAAGCTAAGTTTATGGCGCAATTATGCCGCTTTTCAGGATTGAAACCAAAAATTATTCGTTACATTTTGAATAAACACTCTAAGATGGAGTCTCTCAATTACATCGCATCATGGTGTAGACCCGTCTTTCATTTTTAACGACAGGAATGTTCAATGCGTTTTTCTGAAGAAGTTTGGCAACGTAATACCGCGTTATATCAGCAGATACTCCATCTACCGTTTAATCAGGAATTGGCTCAGGGCAGCTTAAGCCGCGACGCCTTTTGTCACTATGTCATTCAGGATGCCCATTATTTATTGGCCTATGGTCGTGCACTTGCAGTGTGTGCAGCCAAGGCGTTTGATGCCGACGATGTGATTCAGTTTTCTGAAGCGGCAAAAATTGCCATCGTGGTGGAACGTAGTCTGCACAATGACTTTATGCAAGGTTTCAACATTAGCAAAGAACAGTTTGAAAATACTCCACTGACCCTTGCCTGTCATCATTACACTTCGTTTCTAACGGCAACAGCATGGTCAGAAAGTTACCCTGTGGTCCTTGCCTCACTCCTGCCTTGCTTTTGGATCTATGCGGAAGTCGGCAAAGCCATTGTCAGCCAATCTGTACCGAATAACCCTTACCAAGCATGGATCGATACCTACTCAGGTGAAGACTTCAATACTGCTGTGCAAAACGTGATTCAAACTATTGATCGAGTGGCGGCTCGCTGCGATGCAGATACACGTGAAAAAATGCATGCGGCTTATACGAACGGCGCAAAATTAGAATGGATGTTCTGGGACAGCGCGTATCAACAGCGGACATGGCCTGTAGAATAAACCTTTGATTTAAACTGTATAAAAAATTAAGGATCTAAAATTGCTTTTAGATCCTTTTTTAATATGGTTAGATTCGGTTTTTAGAATGACCATGCACGATCATTTCAGGCATTAGCGTTTAAAACGATACCATCCGAGAAAAATCCCCATCGCGATAATCACCAAAAAAATCGCAAAACGTGCTTCACGCAACTCACTGCGTGCTGCTTTGCGTTCCTGCATCTCTTCTGAATGAAATTGTGATTTGACCATCGGATCTAGTTGAGCAATAGCCAATAAATCTTTGGGCTTTTCACCTTTGCCTAAAATGAAATAAAGCCCTTTGACTTGCATTTCATTGAGTTTTCCCAGTTCAATATTCAGTTGAGTAGCTTGTGCATTATAGTCAGGCACCCAATCTTCTACGCGGGCATATACATGGGCACGACTGGTATCAAAGAGTGATGCATCCAGCACTTTCTTGCCAGTTTGATCTTCCAGTTGTTCACTCAAATCTGAGAATTGGGACAGTACATAGTCTTTTTTCTGTGCCAACTGTACACCATCAAAAGCATACTCTTGTATTTTTTGTGCAGGATTATTTTTCAACAATAAACCTTGCGGAACGACTTTAAAGTCCAGAACAGTATTGTCAGGGACTTGGTTGGTTTGCAGTACCATATAGACCACAGACCATAGCTGTTCATTTTGCCCGACCGCAGGCACGCTCACGCTATAACGCTGCTCGGCTACCGGGTCAATAAACTGTTCAAACGCGAGGATTTGACTGTCTTCAGCCCACAGGATTTGACTTGAAAACATGAGGCAGATGATCACCCAAAATTGTTTTAACATTATTTGCTCTTATCATGATTATTTTCTGTTCTGGCAGAATTATAATTAATTATTCAAATACTTACATTTTAAATCACACATTTAGTGATTGGAAATTCATCATAATTTAATACAAATCTATTGTTTTATAAATGATCTAGAACCGATAAAAAGTTAATCTGAAACAGCATCGATATAGGCTTTTGATGCTTACTGAAAACTCTGCCATGCATAAATCAAAACAGCCGCAGCAAGCACCCAACTCAAAGTTGCTACACTCAAACATGCCGTTAAGCTCAAACGTGTTGCGAGCAGGTACACCATCAATAAATAAATGAAATATGGGATGAGAGACCAGAGTCCAAACAGCGCAGTTTTTTGTAATGCGGCTGCACCCTGATCATTTGCCACAATTACATGAGCAATCAACGCAAAAGTCGGAAACAATGGAACCAAACCTGCAATATAAAACACCTTACTTTTAGACAGCAAAGCAATTAATACCACAACAAAGGCACCCATTAAGCTTTTGAGAAATAAGGACAACATGGCATTCTATGGTTTCGATAAAACTGCATTTTACGCCTTTTCTGCGATAGTCCTGAGATTTTCTAATGCATTTTTATGCGCATAGCACAGGAGATTTAAACGATGAACTTAAAACAGTCATAGTGCCGTGATCTTTATGCACCTTTACACCATAGGCTAGATGTAAAGCGCGCTTTTTGTTGCTCAGCCATTTGCTTAAACTGCGCTTGAACTTTTAAATCTTCAGCACTCATCAAATGTTGATTGTTTTCAACAATTGCCAAAACCAAATCAAACTGTTGAGGAATTTTTTCGCAAGCCAGATGCTTTTTTTCAGCTTCTGTTTTGGCTTGACCTAATTTTGCAATATACAGATCAATTTTTTCACTTTCGGTATTCAGCGCCAAAGTTGCTTGTTCTAAGCTGTCATAATTTTGCGCTTTCGGTGTTTGGTTCGGGGTACATGCACTCAAAAACACACTACACATCAATAAACCCATCACACCTAATGTTGGATTGAGATGAAGTTGCCATTTCATGTTAAAAGTCCTAGATTGCTGATTTGCGGATGTTTTAGGGCATCGGCACAGACAGCTATATTTTGATTCGGCCATTTTTCTCACAAAGTCACGCATAAATCTAGGTTTAAATTACACTTGAACATTTTTCATGCGCTATCATATATAGGTTTTTCGATGAATCTTTTAGGACCCCTTGCATGAGCCAAAGCCATATCCGTATTCGAGGCGCACGTACCCATAACTTAAAAAATGTGTCACTCGATATTCCACGCGACAAGTTTGTGGTCATTACGGGTCTTTCTGGTTCAGGGAAGTCCTCTTTGGCTTTTGATACCTTGTATGCTGAAGGTCAACGTCGCTATGTTGAGTCCTTATCTGCCTATGCACGCCAATTCCTTTCGCAAATGGAAAAGCCCGAAGTTGACTCGATTGAAGGCTTGAGTCCTGCGATTGCCATCGAACAAAAATCAACGAGCCACAACCCACGCTCAACAGTGGGAACAATCACCGAAATTTACGACTATTTACGTCTACTCTATGCCCGTGTCGGCACGCCGTATTGTCCTGAACATGACCTCCCGATGGTGGCTCAGACTGTGTCTGAAATGGTCGATACCGTCAAAGGTCTAGAAGAAGGCACGGCGCTTATGTTGCTTGCCCCTGTGGTCCGTGACCGTAAGGGTGAATACACCAACTTATTTGAACAATTACAAGGTCAAGGTTTTGTCCGTGCGCGTGTCGACGGTGAAGTCATTGATATTGATACTCCGCCTGAACTCGACAAAAAGAAAAAGCACACCATCGAAGTCGTTGTTGACCGTTTTAAAGTTCGTGATGACCTCGGTAACCGTATTGCAGAAAGCTTTGAAACTGCACTACGTATGGGTGGCGATATTGCCATTTTGTCGTGGATGAAAGGCGAACAAGAAGATCGCGTATTTTCTGCGAAACACTCTTGCCCTGAATGTGAACGTGCCGTTGGTGAACTTGAACCACGGCTATTTTCCTTCAACAATCCATTCGGTGCATGCCCTGTTTGTGATGGTTTAGGCACACGCAGCCATTTTAGTGCTGACAAATTGATTCCCAATAATGAAGTTTCGATTAGCCAAGGGGCAATCCGTGGTTGGGACCGTCAACGTCCGTATTACTACAGCATGATCCAAAAAGTTGCCGATCATTTTGGTTATTCTCTAGACACACCGTGGAATGAACTCGATGCCGAGACCAAAAAGAAATTCCTTTATGGTACAGGCAAGGAAAAAGTTGACCTCAGCTATATTGATGAACGTGGTCGTTCGCACAAACGTGTGCAAGCCTTTGAAGGGATTCTACCTCACCTAGAGCGTCGCTATCGTGAAACGGAGTCGAACTATGTGCGTGAGGATTTAGCACAGTATTTATCCAATGCCGCATGTGATGCTTGCGGTGGCTCACGTCTCAATGAAATTTCACGTCATGTTCGAGTTAAAGATAAAACCATCGCGCAAATCACCAAGATGTCGATTGGCGATGCTGAAAGCTATTATCAAGACCTCAACTTAAGTGGTGCCAAAGGCGAAATTGCTGACAAGATTTTCAAAGAGATTCGTGAACGTTTGCACTTCCTAGTCTCTGTCGGTTTGAACTATTTAAGTTTATCGCGTTCGGCAGAAACACTGTCGGGTGGTGAAGCTCAGCGTATTCGTTTGGCTTCGCAAATTGGCGCGGGCCTGATGGGCGTAATGTACGTGCTGGATGAACCCTCTATTGGTTTGCATCAGCGTGATAATGACCGCCTATTGGAAACCCTAGTACGTTTGCGTGACTTAGGTAATACCGTATTAGTTGTAGAACATGATGAAGATGCGATCCGTGCCGCCGACCATATTATTGATATTGGCCCCGGTGCAGGTGTGCATGGCGGTCATGTGATTGCCGAAGGGACGTATGATGAAATTTTGGCAAATCCAGATTCATTAACTGGTCAATATCTATCAGGAAAGCTCAGTATTGATGTGCCGAAAACACGCACACAACCGCCAAAACCTGAAGAGCAAATTAAGTTAATGGGCGCTGCGGGTCATAACCTGAAAAATGTCGATTTGACTATTCCTTTAGGTGTGATGACCTGTGTGACAGGTGTATCAGGTTCAGGTAAATCGACGCTGATTAACCGGACATTATTGCCGCTTGCAGCGACTCAATTGAATGGTGCAACCACATTAACGGCTGAGAAATTTGATTCGATTGATGGCTTACAGTTCCTCGATAAAGTCGTTGATATTGACCAAAGCCCAATCGGTCGTACACCACGTTCAAACCCTGCAACATATACCGGTTTGTTTACCCCTATTCGTGAACTGTTTGCGCAAACCCCTGAAGCCAAAGCACGTGGCTATGCTGCAGGTCGATTCTCGTTTAACGTGAAAGGCGGTCGCTGTGAGGCCTGTGAAGGCGACGGTATGATTAAGGTTGCAATGCACTTCTTACCTGATATGTATGTGCCTTGTGATGCCTGCCACGGCAAGCGCTATAACCGCGAAACGTTAGAAGTTGGCTATAAAGGTCGTAACATTTCTGATGTCTTAGAAATGACGGTTGAAGATGCGATGCATTTCTTCGATGCCATTCCTGTGATCCACCGTCGTTTGGAAACCTTGAACCAAGTGGGCTTGGGCTATATCCGTTTGGGTCAGTCTGCAACCACACTTTCAGGTGGTGAAGCGCAGCGTGTCAAATTGGCTCGTGAGTTGGCGAAGCGCGATACAGGCAAAACCTTGTATGTGCTTGATGAACCAACAACTGGTCTACACTTCCATGATATTGCCAAGTTGCTCGACATCCTGCATGAGCTACGTAATAAAGGCAATACCATCGTGGTGATTGAGCATAACTTGGATGTGATTAAAACGGCCGATTGGATTGTGGATTTAGGCCCTGAAGGTGGTGCGGGTGGCGGTATGATTATTGCCGAAGGTACACCTGAAGTTGTTGCGAAGAATAAAGTGTCACATACAGCGAAGTTCTTAAAGCCGATGTTGAAATAAGATTCACTTTCCTTTAAGTGCATGATAAAACGGTGATTCATTCACCGTTTTTTATTTATATGACTTTATTAGAGATAATTGATACAGCCGTAAAAATTGGTTTAGGAGCACTGATAACTGGCGTAATTACCTACTTAAATCAAAAGGCAAATATTTCAGCATCAGTAGCAAAAGATAACCTTCTATATAATCGTAATTTATTGACCAATATTTCCAAAGATCTCGAGGAAATAAATCATCTCGTTTTAAAAATTTGGGCATTTTTTGAATTTGAAACAAAACAATCTCAACCAGCTCTTAATGAGATTTCAGACAGACTTAAACCTCTAAGACACGCACTTTTTAATGACTTTAATTTGCTTAGCAAAAATGAAGGTTTAATTCTTTTACATGGATATATTGAACAATAAGAAAAGCTAAGAATTTATGGCGAATTACTCGGAAAATTTAACGCTTATACACTTTGTAAAAATGGAGCTATCAATGTTGAAACAACTGCTCAATATAGATTTAAAATTTTAGAAGCTAGAAAATCACTTTATACGAGCTTAAACAAAGCCATTTCTACATAAATTCTTGTTCTTCACAATATTCAATCACATGAAGGCGACATGGATGTCGCCTGTTTGACTGGGGCAGCACGGATGTGCCCTCAGTCAAACAAAAGCATTTTGCCTACTTTTGTGCTTTCAAAAGTAGGAATCTCCTACACAATGGAAACTCAAACCCAATGCTAAGCGAGGACGTTTAGAAAAGCATATTTTTTTGAAAATAACCTTAACTAAATCCATCAACAAAATTCGCACCATTATTTATACATTCAACTGGAACTTTTCGGACTTACCTTCAACCAAACAAAAGCATTTTGCCTACTTTTGTGCTTTCAAAAGTAGCAACGTCCTACACAATGGAAACTCAACCCCAATGCAAAGCGAGGACATGCAAACTTAAAACTCAAAAAATTAACGTAAATAATGAAACACACCCAACTTATCCAACACATCCAAAGTTAACTGCTTACGCTCTGCCACATCATCCCCTGCAGCCATCTGCATATTCAAACTAAACGCTGTAATCTTGCCATGACAATCATCTACCCAACCGGTATACCACCCAACTTGCGGCTCTACATCCATACCCCAACCACTTTTGGCATATAACTTCGCATCCCCACGGCTTTCAATATAAAGCATGTCTTTGACTTGCTTTTGTACCGCGACATCAAACGGTAATTTCTCTGTCGCAAGCTGATACGCAAATTTGACTTCTTGTTCAGGCGTAATCTTTAACGGCCCTACCAACCAAAAATGATCCACCTGTTTGCCAATATTGGCATTGCCAAAACCAACCCGCTGGACTTCACTTTGCATTAAGTCGTGACCAATCCGCCGTGCCAACTGCTGATAAACCGGTACAGCAGACGCTTGCATGGCTTCACCCAAAGTCAGGTCTTTTTCCCATGACGGGAAAGCACGTTTTTCACCTTTCCATTTAAAAACTTCAGTGGCTGTCGCCTTCTGATGTTGCAAACCAATTAAAGCATTTAACATTTTAAAAGTAGATGCAGGAATGTATTCTGTCTGGGCACGCTGTAAGTCATTGCCATAATGACTCACGCGCTGACCATCAAATGTGACAAAAACTGCCTGTGTTTGTGCTTGATTAAATAAAGACAGAATCTCACTCACCCATGAATTTTCTAAATTGGCTTGAGCCGTTTGTTTTAAGTGTTGAGATGAATCCAACATGCCTTCATTTGCTGTACATGCTGTCAAACTCAGGACAGTCATCAACGATAGATATATTTTTTTCATTGCACTATTTTTATGGCGTTTAAAGTCCACAGTATAAGATGAAGTTCAAACCTGAATTGTGTACTTTTCAACAGTCTTGTATCTGTTCCAAACTTAGCATATCGACTATTTATTTTTAAACAAAACATCCTTATGATGACGCCTATCGTGGACTCAACAACGAATAATTTTTAACTTTTTAAAATATAAAAGCATACTAACAATGAATAAATTTATCTTAAGTTTCAGTCTCTTATTATGTCCAATATATAGCTTTGCCGATGGCTATCTAAACGAATACATGGTGCTGTTTGTCTCACAAGAAGACCCTGATCTTAGCCCATGGAAAGATAAGCCGCAGTGTAAAGCCCTCAGTACCCCGACTTCACACAAAGGGATCTATGAAAATCAATATGTCTATGCCAATGGCAATGCCCTAACCACCATCTTTCTGAGCAACAGCAAAATTAAAAATGGTGAATGTGAACATCTAATTCACTTTCCAGATGGTATTCAAGGCTCAGGCGTATTTGAAAGTTTCTTCCCCAACGGCAAATCCCGTAGCCGCATTGCCTATAAAAATGGGGAGTACGAAGGCAAACTCGAGTTTTGGTTTGCCAATGGGATAAAAGAGCAAGAAAGTAGCATCATCAATGGTGAATCTCAGGGGGATTACAAAATTTGGCATCCGAATGGCCAACTGGCTTTTTCTCAAAATTATAAAAATGGTATCGAGCATGGCCTGCGCCAACGCTGGTACAGTAATGGTAAACCGTGGACCTATGCCAATTTTCAAAACAATAAATTGATTGGCGAGCTGAAAATGTGGTTTGAAAACGGCAAACTAGAACGCCAAGGTTATTATCGTAATGGCGTTCGTCATAACAGTTATAAAATTTGGTATGACAATGGGCAACCTGAAGCGGTGCTTCAGTACGATTTAGGCAAAATTACCCAAGCCCAGTGTTGGAATGAAGATGGTAGTCAAATGAACCAACAAGCCTGCAATAAATTATATAAAGATGAAGATTAATTGATTTTTCTAGCTAACTTTATGAATCTGCCAAGATATTTATGAATATCAAGCTGCGTTTAGGCTGAAACACGGTCACGCCCCGCAGCTTTGGCTTTAAATAATGCTTGGTCTGCGCGCTCTAATAAATCGATCCAGCTTTTGGCACCCACTGCAACACCAATACTCACCGTCACGATGAGATCTGCTTCGTCTTCTGCCAAATTGAAATTCACATGCTGAATATCATGCCGTATGGTTTCGGCAATGTGCTGGGCTTTGAGCATATCAATCCCCTCGATCAGGACTAAAAACTCATCTCCACCATATCGCACCACCAAGTCGGATGAACGAATATGTTGTCGTAATTGATTGGCAACATGTTGAATCACCAAATCGCCGACAATATGCCCATAGCGATCATTCACCTGTTTAAAGTGATCAATATCAATCACGATCAGTGCTGTATGTAAAAAGCCTGAATTTTGGCTGTCGCGAAATTTAATATATTCATCTAAGGCAAAACGATTGGCGACATTGGTGAGTGAGTCAGTATTGGCAATATGTTTAAGCTGAAATTCAAAGGCATCACGTTGTTCCAACATGTTTTCAATATGCTGAATGGCATCAAATAAACTGAGATAACCTACTTTGGCAGGTTCAATCACGCCTTGATCCATTTGTCGGTGCCGAGCCAGTTTAAATAACTGATTACGAGCACGAATTAAAGGTTCAAACACCCATTTCTTGGCATAGAACATCGTTAATAATGCAGTCAGTAATGACACGAGCGAGACAAAAAGCGTGAAAATCAATTTATTTCGCGCTTCACGTTGTTCATCCGCAGCTACTTTGAGACTGTAATCTAAAATATAACTTTGCAATTCCACCACTGTGACAAATTTATTGACCATTACATCAGTGAGCTGGGTGCCATCCATGTGATAACGCTGATGTTGAAGACTTTTTTGAGCCAAACCATCAATAATTGGCAAACCTTTATCTAAAAATTCCGTTCGTACCGCATGATGTAACTGTTTAAACTCGGGTGTTTTGTCATGTTCGGACTGCACGACATTGATCAATTCCCATAGATAGCGTGTTTGACGCTGGGTTTGTAAACTCCGCGCTAAATTTTGCTCTGGAATTTCCTGTTGAAATGATACCGCAGCCATAATATTTGATGCGACTCGTCCCGCCTGATCACGTAATTCTGCCAGTAATAAAATCAGCGTGTAATAATTCGATACACGGGTATCTTTACCATGTGAATGATTGACCAATTTCTGCATGGCAATATAGCTTTGATCCCAAGCTTGGAACATCGCCAAAATGGCATGATCCAATTTTTTAGCTTCACGCTGTTGTGTCGGCAGCGCAATATATTGATCGACCGTTTTGCGACCCTGCAACAAATATGGATATAAATTGGACTCTAACTGCTGGGCGATCGGTGCAAAGCCCGTTTCTTTTAAAACTTTCAGTGTATCTTGATATTGCCGATCAACGCCTTGACGATATTCAGCCAACTCAATAATTTTTTGCTCGCGCTGTTCACCTTGACTCGACATTGCACTGTTAGCTGGCGCACGTTCACGAGAAATTTGGTTGGTTAAATCTGCCACCATTTTTAGCATCTGAATTTCTTTCAGCGCTTGAGCATTTTTGAGGTAGTTTTGATAACTGCTCACAATCAGTGGAACACTAATAAATACGATAGACAAGACGATTACTAGCATCGCAAGTTGCAAGCGCTTACTAATATGCTCTGTTCGTAATGTTTCCATCTATTTTATGCCCCACACTTGTTGCATACCCCAACCCACTTATCAACTAAACGCGGGAATATTTAAATTAATGATCAATAATTTATTAATTTATAAAATGAACATTTATACAGCTAAATTCTATACAAATGTGTTGAATCTGTCACATTTTTATCATTTTAAAACGAGATAATTTGCTAAAAAACAGCAACATATTTGAAAGGAATAAATTTTTTTATGAACTTGCTTAAATAAATATTTACAATTGCAATAAATTGGTGCAGAATGCACCGTATTAGGGCACACTAAATTTCTTCCTCAGCAGAATATTTTAGTTTCCCGAAAATTTTGGCTAAAAAATCCTGATTTTCCATGAAAATCAGGATTTTTTTTGTCTGGACCTACTGAACTCGATGATAAATTCAATAATATATGCACCATAAAAGGGCATTTATTTTTATTCCATCTCCGTTTTATCTATAATCTTTGCGGTAAAGTTCCATTTTTAGACAAAAAAAAGCCCAACCTTGGGGAAAGCTGGGCGAATAAAAAACAAATGATGGAGAATCAGGGTCAAAGTCACACTTTTAAACTGTGTGACGACTCGATTGGCAAATTATGAATCAAATAAAACCTGATGTAAAGCCAAGTATTTCACAAGGATATTAAATTTATCACTAAGATATTCATTTAAGTGAAGTAGACCTCAGATTTAAAACAAAAACGTCCATTTACTATGCAAATAAACAGTTTTTGCCCAACAATTCGGCAGTCAAAGCCGCAATTTATCGCTTCAAATGCGTGAAAAGCGTTAGAATTTACCCACTACAATAAATGTTATTTTGAATTAAAATAACAATAATAATTGTTATTTCAGATTGAAAAGTTGTGTATTTTTTCAAGTGTATTTTTTTAATTAAGAATTTAATCAAACTTACTTAATTGTTCTCAATGATTTTTTTTCAGTGACTTATTAGTTAGAGTAAAAACTGAATTTCTTATTATGAAATAAAGATCTGAGTCAGAGACTGAATAATAACCTTTAGGATCATTGACTTAATATATTGTTACAATACAATGCTCAATGTTTAATCCATTTGTAACAACTGGTAGAAAATCATGAAAAAACTCGGTTTAGCCACTGCTTTATTATTAGCCATGACCGGTGCTCAAGCTTACCAATTTGAAGTTCAAGGCCAAGCAGAATACATCGACACAACTACAAATGACAAAGATTTCATTGGTGGTGTTCAAGGTACTTACTACTTCAAAAATGTTGACTCTACAAAAGGTCCTTTAGCAGAAGCTGCATTCTTAAACCAAGCTTCTAACGTAGCTGTTGCTTACAACTACGGCGAAGTTGGTTCACAAGGTGTTGACGTAGTTGCTCATAACTTTGGTGCTAAAGCTGAAGCTTATGTTCCAACTAAAGTTGTTCCTGTATACGCTAGTGCTTCTTACAGCCACACTATCCTTGACAGCAAAAATGCAAACAACACTGATGACAACGGCGACCGTTATGCATTAGAAGTTGGTGCGCTTCCAACTCAAAACTTCTTAGTTGCTGTTGGTTACACTAGCGTTGCTGACCAAGCTGCTGTTGACGCGTTCAACGTTATGGGTAACGGTGTTGCTAAAGCTGTTGCTGAAGCTACAACTATTGGCCAAGACCAAGACGCAATCACTGCACGTGCTAAATATGTTGGCGCAATCGACGACACTAACATGGCAATTGGTTTCGAATCAGGCATCATCTACGGTGATGACACTGCTTACCAATTCAAAACTGATCTTTTCGTAACTCCTAAATTAAGCGTTGGTGCTTCTTACGCTGAATCTAGCTTTGCTGGTACTCCAGACTCAGCTTGGGGCGCGAACGTAAACTACTTCATCACTCCTGCTGTTGCAGTTGGTGCTAGCTATGTAAATGCTAATGCTGAAGAAATTGCGCTTGACACTCAAACTGTTGGCGTAAACGCTAAATTCCGTTTCTAATTCATATTAGATACTGAATACCAAAAAGGACGCATTTGCGTCCTTTTTTTTCCTGCCATTATTTGTCTTTGGGCTCATGGCGTTCCGGTAAATGGGCAATATATTGCAATGCAATTAAGCGTGAAACGATGAGAGCCAAATACATCACCCCACAGAACATTTGAAGCATAGCCAAGACCCGTGCAGGCGCACTCACAGGCATGAGATCCGACAAGCCCGTGGCAGACTGCAAACTAAAACTTAAAAATAATAAATCTAACCACGACTGCATGCCCGGCTCTGCAGAGTTCACAAAACTATCCGGATAAATCAGCTGACAAATACTATAGAGAAAAGCAAAACCCCATGCGATGAGGGTAAATACTGCCCCTGCTGCAAAAAGTTCATCTTTGGTTAAATAGCGATCGGCAAACATATAGCGTAATAAGCCATAGGCTGCACTAAAATACGCACAGGCTTCAAAACCATGCGCAATAATTTGAATATTCGGATGATTTACACCGAGCATAATCAAAGTAGAAAACAATACGGCGCAGCCAACAAAACTCAGTCCTAGAATCGTAAACATTGGAGTTTGGCGAATCACTTTGGCAATGATCAATAGTACCGACACCCCAAGTACCCAAATTAGCGCACGAAAAGACAGACTTTCTCGGGTAATCGCGGTTAAAACCAAGATCAGAAACTGCACCAGTAACAGCCATGCTGAGGGTAAAAGTCTAAAGCTTTTCCAAAAATCCACGAATCCTTGCATTATGTTCAATCTCTATATTTTTTTATCATGCGCTGAAATGATCAATCTGAAGCATCATCAACTGATTGATTTTAAATTAGCATGAAGCAAGTTTCTTCTACTGCAAAGATTTGTTGAGCGTGTCCTGAAAAACATCACATATGCCTACTGTTCTGCCTCAGTTTTTTTATCACCTATGAGCCTCAAAAAGCCTATTGTAAGTTTCAGCATTCAGGCGCACATTTAAAGAAATCTCCTGCGTGGTAGATTTCATTATGAAAAAACATCTCGTATTTGCTCCCCTCTGTCTGCTCATGCTCTCTGCCTGTACACAAAACAGTCCGCTCCTCAAAGGCCATGAAAATTATGTGGGGACTTGGCAAAACAACCACAGTGAATTAGTGATCAAATCGTCGGGCGAAGTGACGTATTACCATCAAGAACATACTGAAAAAAGTATTGCCAACCAAACCTTCAGTGGTGCTGAACAGTCGCGAATAAAAGCCCATTTGAGCAGTTTTGGTGATCAGAGCTTTAGCATCGGTCAGGATAATTTCTCTCAACAATTCACCATTCAGCGCTCGCCTTATCAAGATGATCAAGGCCATTGGAAAATGTCGATCAATGGAGAAAATTATACACGCAAATAGGACAGAGATTTGTCTACAAACCTCTGCGTCATATCATTCACTAAATATAAAAAAAGCCCCTTATTAGGGGCTTTTTAGGCGATTCAGATTAGTGATCTGAAGCACCAGAGATACCAATACCAGTTTGTGAACGTACATACTGTGCATCGAATGCTTTACGCTCAGCTTGTGCTTGTGCTGAATTATCAGTCACAGAGAACAACCAGCAGCAGATGAATGCCAATGGCATTGCAAAGATAGCAGGACCATTGAATGGGTTAATTGGTGTTTCAGAGATTGCGAATGTATCTACCCAAACTGCTTTAGATAAGATAATTAGGGTCACTGCTGTAAGCAGACCTACTAAACCGCCAATCACTGCGCCGCGAGTGGTCAAGCCTCTCCAGAACATCGACAATACAAGCACTGGGAAGTTTGCACATGCTGCTACAGAGAACGCCAAGCCAACCATGAATGCAACGTTTTGTTTCTCGAACAAGATACCTAAAATCATCGCGAAGATCGCAAGACCTAAAGTCGCGATTTTAGACATACGAAGTTCAGATTCTGGCGTTGTTTGACCTTTCTTGAATACGTTTGCATACAAGTCATGTGAAATAGCTGAAGCACCAGACAATGTTAGACCTGCAACAACTGCAAGAATCGTTGCGAATGCCACCGCTGAAATGAAGCCCATGAACAAATCACCGCCTAATGCATCAGATAAATGCACCGCAGCCATGTTGTTACCACCAACAAGCTCTAGCTTGCCAGTTACCGCCATTTTTGCAACATCAAGGAATTGTGGGTTGTTTGAAACGTAAAGGATCGCACCAAAACCAATGATGAAAGTCAGTAGGTAGAAGTAACCAATGAAACCTGTTGCTACAACCACTGATTTACGCGCTTCTTTGGCATCTTTAACCGTGAAGAAACGCATTAAGATGTGTGGTAAACCTGCTGTACCGAACATTAATGCCAGACCTAGAGAGATCGCATCAATTGGGTTCGCAGCCAATTTACCAGGCCCCATAATATTGCCCGCTTCTGCCAAAGTCACTTCGTGAACTTTAGAGAAAACTTGAATAGATTGTGAGAACATTTCAGAGAAGCTGAAGCCCACGCCCTTCATGACCATGAATGCCATGAACGTTGCGCCAGAAAGTAGCATCACTGCTTTAATGATCTGTACCCAAGTCGTTGCCAACATACCGCCGAAGATTACATACGCCATCATCAGCAAGCCAACAATCACAACCGCAATGTTGTAGTTTAGACCGAATAACAATTTGATTAACTGGCCTGCACCTACCATCTGTGCGATTAGGTAGAACGCTACAACCACCAGCGAGCTCATTGCTGCCAATGTACGTACTGGTTTTTCAGCCAAACGGAACGATACAACGTCAGATAAGTTGAATTTACCTAAGTTACGCAGACGCTCTGCTACTAAGAACAATACAATTGGCCAACCCACCATAAAGCCCAATGAATACAGCAAGCCATCAAAGCCTGAACTGAATACCATTGCGGAAATACCGAGGAACGATGCTGCTGACATATAGTCACCGGCAATCGCTAGACCATTTTGGAAACCTGAAATACCACCACCAGCAGTATAGAAATCTGCAGTGTTGGTAGTTTGTTTTGCAGCCCATTTAGTAATTAGCAGCGTAAAACCTACAAAGATGGCAAACATGATAATTGCGTGCCAGTTGGTCGCTTGCTGCTGTGCTTCACCTAAATCTGGTCCTGCCATTGCCATGCTTGACATGAGCAGAGCGGGAGCCGCCAGTGCTGTTGCTTTCAATGAATTCCATTTCATCTTAGTGAAGTCCTTTTTCTTGAGTAATTGCTTCTACTTCACGCATTGCTTCTTCGTTTAATGCATCTAATTTATTATTTGCAATGTACGAATACACACCACAGAGTAGGAATGACAATACAATAATGCTCAAACCTAATGGCATACCAATCGTGGTTACACCACCACTCACGGATTGCATCAAGAACTCTTTGTTATAGCCCACAAGTAGCATGAAGCCGACATAGACCACCAACATGATGATCGTCAAAGTCCAGCTCAACTTACTTTTACGGCTAACCATTTCCTTAAATTTTGGATTCTGTAGAATTTGTTCTACCTGTCTCTCATCCATAATGTTCTCCTTACGCCGAACCTTGGCGCGCAATTTTCTAATTCGAATTATTTCGAAGCTAAACTTACCAATGTTCCTTATCTCTTGTAATTTAGACTTTGGTCGTTAAATTTTGAGCAATAACCTCCCTAAGCCTATGGATGCGTTATCATTAAGCGAGAATTAATATGCTGCAGGCTCTATGAATAGTTGGCTTATCGTCGGGGTATTGGCCCTTTACATCGCATTACTCTTTGTATGTGCATTCTTTGGTGAAAAGCATGCCAGCAGGCTCAGTACTCGCGGCAGAATGCTTCTCTTTAGTCTAACTTTAGGGGTTTACTGTTCATCTTGGACGTTTTATGGCGCAACAGGTGCCGCGGTTCGTGAGGGCATTATTTTCCTGCCGATCTATCTAGGACCGCTGCTATTTGTTGCGCTCGGCTATGATATTTGGCGACGTTTAGGCCGTGTCCGTCAGCATCATGCCATTTCATCGATTGCCGACTTTGTAGCAGCACGATATGGTAAAAGTGGCCCCTTAGCGTCATTAGTCACGATCCTTGCCGTGATTGCCATTATTCCCTATTTAGCCTTGCAACTACGTGCAATTGCCCTAAGTGCAACGGTCATTTTAGAACCGACCGCTGGTCTGACCAGCACCACCAATAGTGTGCTGTTTTTGACTGGTGTATTGGCGATTTTGGCGATGATGTTTGGGACACGACAGATTGCCAATACTGAACAGCACGGCGGCTTAATGTTGGCTGTGGCATTTGAGTCTTTCGTCAAGCTGTTTGCACTACTTGCAGTCGCATTTTTCTTTGTTTTTGAATCACCTGAAAACATGGCTCAAATCAGCCATGACATCAACACCACCTTTAAAGATGTTCAGCTCAAAGGTGTGCCAGAAAGCTTTTGGATTCAAACTTTATTGGCTGCATTAGCGATTATTTGTCTACCACGTCAGTTCCATGTCGCGGTGGTTGAACTGCGAGATGAAAAGCATATCCGTGGTGCTCGTCGTTGGTTTGCCATTTATCTGATTTTAACTATTATCGCGATCATCCCGATTGCCAGTTGGGCGCTGCATGCAGCACCTGCCTACTTGGCAATCCCCGATGTTGCTGTGCTCTCACTGCCTTTGAGTTATAACCAAGACTGGTTGACCTTACTTGCATTTCTCGGTGGTTTTTCAGCTTCGACAGGTATGCTGTTGGTGTCGTCAGTGGCCTTGTCGATTATGCTCAGTAATGACTTGATCATGCCTGCACTGTGGCGTACACGCTTATTGTCACGTCATGACAAACGCCTACCACTCGTACTGAAATTCACACGTCGTGTATGTATTTTAGCGGTCATGTTATTGGGCTTCTTGTTCTTCCATTTCTTCAATGACATTGACCAATTATCGGTATTTGGCCTATTGGCCTTCAGTGCTGTGGCACAGTTTGCACCGGCGTTAATTGGTGGTTTATATTGGCGCGGCGGAAGTAAGCAAGGCGTATATGCAGGTCTGTTGGTCGGCTTTGGCATGTGGGCTTATACCCTGTTATTACCAACCGTATTGCGTAGCCTGCCTGAACAATTTAAAACATTTACCGAAAATCTTTTAAGTCAGGGTCCGCTAGGCTTGAGTTGGTTACGTCCTGAAGCACTGTTAGGGTTTGAATCTTTCGATCCACTTACCCATGGCGTAGTTTGGGCACTGGGTTTAAATATCACCCTCTATATTTGGATTTCCCGCGTCTTCCGTCCAAGTGTTGCCGAGCAAATTCAGGCCGAAAGTTTCTTTTATTATGAAACCAAGCCCCTCCCGGCTCAAAGTACATCAAACGACATCAGCTATATTCACCATGATGTGGCACGCTTAAAAGTAGGTGATCTGATTACTTTGGCAAAACGCATTACCGGTGAAGGTCCAACTATGCGCGCCTTCAACCAGTTCTGCGCACAAAACAATGTCGTTTTGAATGAAAATAGCAGCGCCAACGGCATGTGGTGGCGTTTTACCGAACAGTATCTTGCCGGCACCATCGGTGCGGCATCTGCCCGTACCCTACTCACCACAGCCATGGTCAATAATGGTTTAGCACTCGGTCAGGTCGCCAATATTCTTGACCAAGCCTCACAGTGGCAGCGCTTTAACCAAAACCTGATCATGACCATGATCGACCATATGACTCAAGGTGTGTCCGTGGTTGATGAAAATATGTGTTTGGTGGCATGGAATAATCAATATCTCAAACTGTTTGATTATCCAAAAGACATTGTCTATGTCGGTTGTCCAATTTCAGACTTAATTCGTTATAACGCTGAACGCGGCGAATGTGGTCCCGGTTCAGTCGAAGAACATGTGCGTAAACGTATGCATTGGATGCAAGTCGGCAGCGCACACGAATTTGAACGGATCCGTAAAGATGGCCGTGTAATTCAGATGCGCGGGAACCCAATCGAAGGCGGCGGTTTCGTGACGACCTTTGCCGATATTACTGCATTCCGTGAAAATGAAGCCTTGCTTGAAGGACGTGTACAAGACCGTACGCAACAGTTGGCAGATGCCCTGTCTGAACAACAATTGGCACGTGAGCAAGCCGATAAAGCCAATATGTCGAAAAGCCGCTTTATTGCTGCCGCAAGCCATGACTTATTGCAACCGATGCATGCTGCTCGCCTGTTCAGTACCGCCCTCGAGCAAAGCGTACAAAATGACGATGATCGTAAAACGCTTCAGCAACTAGATCGTGCGCTGCATGGTGCGGAAAGTATGCTCTCTGCCCTCTTGGATATTGCACGACTCGAAGGCGGAACCATTCAACCGAAACGTCAACCTTATCCGCTGCATGACTTACTCAGCGATCTTGAACTGCAATTTAAATCGATTGCAGCACAGCGTAATATCAAACTGACCGTACATGATGCTCAGTTCTGGATTGACACCGACCCACAGTGGATTCGTCGTATTATTCAAAACTTCGTCAGCAATGCCCTACGCTATACGGCGCGTGGTCGTGTTGTGGTGGGTGTGCTACGTTCAGCACGTCCAGGACATATTCGTATTGGCGTTTGGGATACAGGTCCAGGGATCGCGGAAGAACAGCGCATTAAGTTGTTCCAAGAGTTCGAACGCTGTGGACATACCTCTCCTTGGGGCGAACAGGGTCTAGGTTTAGGTTTAGCCATCGTGCAACGCATGACCAGCCTACTCGACTACCCAGTGCATGTGTTCTCAGAACTTGGTCATGGTTCGTGTTTTATGATTGAAGTGCCTGTGGTCGCTGCGCCAAAAGTGGTCGCTGCACCGACTCAAGCGGTTCCGCTGAAGACCAAAGCCTATAAGATTCTGTGCTTAGACAATGATGAAACCATTTTGGAAGGGATGTCGACCTTACTGACCAAATGGGGCTATCAAGTCTTTAAAGCCACTGAACCTGAACAGGCCATGGAGTTGATTCAACAAGAAAATATTCAAGTTTGGTTGGTTGACCAACACTTGAATAACAACAAGATCGGTCTCGACTTTATTTTAGATAACCGTCAGGAAAATGTCCCTGTGGCGCTGATTACCGCAGATTCTGATCCTGAACTACCGCAACGTCTAAAAGAGTTAAACATCGTCTTACTGAAAAAACCATTGAAACCGGCTTCACTGCGTTCATGGTTATCTGGTTTAAAAATTTCAAATCAGTAGCGTTGTTACAGGACATCGCTCTGTGAAAAGTAGCCCATTTCATTCACATGAAATGGGCTTTTGTTTACCTTGCTTTTACTTAAACTTACCTAACTGGCAAAAAAATTTGTCTCAACGGCAAGACCATTCAAAATAGCCCCGATATTTCGTCTATTTATTAGCCATAAATATCAAATTAAGATTGCCTATGGCAAAAGATATCGAATGCGTGAGTGAACACTTGTACACTTAGTTACAATTAAAAATCTATTTGATTTAAATCATATTTTTATAACCAAAAATAAAAACTAAAACTTTAGTCGTATATTTAGCTGCGGCCGTTCGTTTTAAAAATATTCATAAGAAGTTGATCAGTTTCAAGCCAATTCAAGAAGCGTCATAACTCAACACTTGAGAAGCTGATCTCCCCCGCATATTAGGAGTGATCTTGTGAATATTTCAGAAACAATGCCGCATGGTTTTGATCAAAATCTACAGTTTCATCGTCAGTATGGTGCCAATGCCATTTTGCCAGAGATCGATTGGCGTCAGCTATTTAAGTTCAGCAAATTAAGTGATGTGCAAGTCGAAGCGTTGGAAACACTCTATCGCAGTGCCGTTCCTCTCGCGTTACAAGTGTTTGATGAACTGAATTTTGATGTCTTTGCGCCGAATGCCTACAAACCTCAAGGCCTTGGCTTATTCGATCGACTGGCAGAGCAAGAAGACCTACTGCTGCAAAATTTAGAAGCAGAATCCAATGGCTTAGGTTTGGACACCCGTCATCAGATTTGGAGCATGCTACTGCGTGGTGGTGCGGTCTTAGTATTTAAAGCTTGGCTCGGTAAAGTCAAAACCGACAAAAACCAGCTGGATAAAACACAGTTTGATGAATTATCCGATTTACTATTTATTAAAACAGCGCCATTTGAATTGGCACAACGTTTAAATGTTGATGCCAACTCCAAGCAAGACCATATCTTCCTGATGTATGACAATGATGTTTATCTGGACCGTTTTAACAGCTTAGAAACCGCAGCTCTATTTGTGGATTTGGGTGTTTATGATGCTGCTTTCCTGAGTTTACGTGATGACCGTGTCGCGGATTATCTCAAAGCGCGCGGCTATGTGTCCGATGAACAAATTGATGAATTACAATGTGCGCTCAACCCTTTGTACTGTACCGATCTGACGCCTAAGCAAGACTATATTGCTTAAGTTATTGTTGAAGTTGTTTATATAAGGTATTAACTGATGTTACGCAGTAACATCAGAAGCACAATTTGATTCAAATAAAAGAACGATACGCGGTAACGTCATCCGCAAGTGTTTGAGACAGGACGACTTCTAATCACAAATGTTTTTGCGATACTTTGAATAATTTGGCGCAAGTGAACGAGTTTTGCGGATGACAATGGTTTTGGGTACTTTTGCCGAAACAAAAGTACCTCCAGCCGAAGGCTGATCCCTTTATTTAATCCCTAGATGTAAGACTCCGTCGAACTGACTTAAAAATCATTTTAAAAATGCGAAATTACTTTTAGGTGCGTAATATCAGTTATTGGTTTAATTCGCATTGTTCTATCGCTTAAACAGCATAAAAAAAGACCTCCACGATGGAGGTCTTTTTTTTGAAAAAATCCTTAGATTTTCTTTTCTTCAATATTCAATGCATTAATTGCCAATACAGCTTGAGTTCGGTTTTGTACGCCTAACTTACGGAAAATCGCCGTTACATGCGCTTTAATAGTTGCTTCAGATACATCTAACTCATAGGCAATTTGCTTATTCAACAAACCTTCCGCCACCATCATTAACACACGGAATTGTTGCGGTGTTAAAGACTGAATACGTTCTGCCAATGCTGTTTCATCTGCAGCACGTGGGTCAAAGTTCATGTTGGCAGGTAAATTTGGTGGCAACCAAATCTCGCCTTCTAAGACTTGACGAATCGCTTCACCAATGTGGCTTGGATGCGCAGATTTTGGAATATAACCCATCGCACCATGTGCAATCGCACGTTGGATAATCGACGCTTCTTCATGCGCAGAGACCACAATGATTGGAATCGATGGATATTGTGCGCGAATATGCACCAAGGCAGAAAAGCCTGAAGCACCTGGCAAGTTTAAATCCAATAACACAAGATCAGGCTCAGGGCCATTTTCAAGACGTTCATAGCATTCATTGACTGCTGCAGTCTCATGAATTTGCGCCTGAGGCAAACTATAACGAACCGCCTGAATTAAAGCATGACGAAACAGCGGGTGATCATCAACGATTAAAATATTCATAAGCAACGTGAGAGATCTTGTGCACAATGACCCTATTCTAACCACACATGCTATGTGAAGGATATGCAAGAACTTATTTTTTTGCATTTAAAATGTAGATTTTCACCTAAAATGCGTCTTTTTTCACATTTTCTATAAATCTTTAAATCTAATCATATTTTCATATAAATTTTATCAACACAGTAAAAATGCTTATATCTAAGCATTATATGTTGAAATATCAACAGTTTAAAATTCGAAATTTCACGAATCTTGTGATTTTTCCAATATATCTAAAAATCAGATAACTTTTCTGATTTTCGTTATTTTACAGTGATCCACCCATCGGGATTAATAAAAGGCATTCCGAGAAACCACACTTTTAGGTTTAAAAAATGTCTCAAGTTAATCTACAAAAACCCCTGAATATTGTTGCTGTGTCAGGTGGTCTAAACAATCCATCTAAAACTGAAGCTTTGGTACAAGCCATTGTTGATGAGCTCGGTGATGCGACTCCAATCAATGTGCATTTTATTAAGTTTAGTGAAATTGGCAATTTATTAGGTGGCGCGATTTACCGTAACCAATTGCCACAACGTGTACAAGATGACCTTGCTGCCGTTGAAGCTGCTGATGCACTGATTGTTGGAACGCCAGTTTACCGTGCTTCATTTACAGGTCTATTTAAACACTTCTTTGACTTTGTCGAACAAACTGCATTGGTCGATGTACCTGTCTTGCTTGCAGCTTCGGGTGGTTCTGAACGCCATGCCTTAGTGCTTGAACATCAACTGCGTCCATTGTTCAGTTTCTTCCAAGCGCAAACATTACCGATCGGTGTCTATGCAACAGATCGTGATTTCACCCCTGAATACACCATTCATAGTGAATTACTGCGTGACCGCATTACTTTAGCTGTAGCACGTGCGCTGCCGATTTTGGAATGGGCTCCAGCCAAAGGTCAGCGTGCTGAAGTGGTGAAAGCCAAGTCTCAACAAGCCAACCAAAACTTGGGCATTAATAAGCAAATCGAGCAAGAAGAAGTCCTTCCTTCTGCAGCTGTTCCAAGTTTGGATGCCGCTGAAGCTCGACTGCATAGTAAAAAGCCAAAAACGCAAGTGGCCTAAACACCACAGCATAACAATTCGATCCCGAGGGTTTGCAAAATGTCAGTACAAGAAAAAAACATTACATTTGCGTATTGGGTACCAAACGTCAGTGGTGGTTTGGTGGTCAGTAATATTTAACAGCGTACCGATTGGAGCTATGACTATAACGTGCGTTTGGCACAAGCTGCAGAAAAAAGTGGCTTTAATTATGCGCTGACTCAAATTCGTTTTACCGCAGGCTATAACGCGGAAAATCAACATGAATCGGTTAGTTTCAGTCATGGTATTTTGGCCAAAACCGAAAAGCTCAAAGTCATTGCAGCGATTTTACCCGGCCCTTGGAAACCGGCTCTGGCTGCAAAACAATTGGCGACCATCGATCATCTTACCAATGGCCGTATTGCGATTAATGTCGTGAGTGGTTGGTTCCGTGGAGAGTTTGATGCGATTGGTGAAGAATGGCCCGAGCATGATCAACGTTATGCGCGCTCTGAAGAATTCATTCGTAGCCTAAAAGGCGTGTGGACGCAGGATAACTTTAGTTTTGATGGTAAATACTATCAATTTAAAGACTACACCCTATCTCCAAAACCGGTGCAAAAACCGCATATCGAAATCTTCCAAGGTGGCAGTTCACGTGCAGCACGTGACATGGCATCCCGTGTTTCCGATTGGTACTTCACCAACGGCAATACCCCTGCTGAGTTGAAAAAGCAGATCGATGATATTCGTAAAAAAGCCAAAGCCAACAACCATCAGGTCAAAATCGGGGTGAATGCCTTCATCATTGCCCGAGATACGGAGGAAGAAGCCCAAGCGGTGCTTCAAGCTATTATCGACAATGCCAATACCGAAGCGGTCAATGCTTTTGGCGATGCAACTCGTGAAGCAGGTGCATCCACCAAAGAAGGCGAAGGTAACTGGGCAAAATCAAATTTTGAAGATTTGGTTCAATATAACGACGGCTTTAAAACCAATCTGATTGGCACGCCACAACAAATTGCAGAACGCATTGTGGAACTCAAAAGTGTAGGCGTCGATTTGGTTCTCTCAGGTTTTCTCCACTTCATTGAAGAAGTGGAATACTTTGGCGAAAAAGTGTTGCCACTGGTTCGTGAACTGGAAGCTCAACAGCAGCAAGTTGTGCAGGCTAAATCAGCATAATTGTTGATGCAGTCACAGCTCATAAAATCAGCATAATAATCACAATCGGCTCACTTCACTTTCCTCCCCTAAGGCTCGGCTTAGGGGATTTTTTATCTCGAGTCCCATTTAAAGATATGCTTTGATTCTAGAAAATGAGCTAACACTATAGACAAAGAAAAAGCCCGACATCCTGTCGGGCTTTTTCTATATGGATACTTAAGCATGACTCCTGTCTTGCTTCACAGTCCTGATGGTGAACACTTTGTTATTGTTTTATGTTCCGGAACGTCCTGTTCCTGTATAAGTTAATCTTAGGTAAAATTTAAAAGCGCGCATAGCGTCTAAAAACTTCGTTACTTGTACGCTTAAGCTGACAGGATTGTGCGCAATCGGTTAAGTTAAACCATAGATATTATATGGTTTTTTTATAGAAATCGATTTTTTAGATAATTTCATTACCAATAGATACCCCCGTAATTCTGGTGATATTTCCAACAAAAACGAGGCAATAAACATGCAACTTGTTTGGTTTCGACAAGATTTAAGACAACATGACCATAGCGCACTGTGGCAGGCGACACAGTCTGGTCAAACGGTTGCATTTATTGCGCTTTCTCCTGAACAATGGGCAAGGCATGATGATGCCCCTATTAAAATCCATCGCTATCTTGCCCAACTGGAACTTTTGCGACAGCAATTGGCTGAACTAAATATTCCACTGATTATTCAGCATATTCCCCATTGGTCAGACATCGCCACTGAGCTATTAACCTTATGTACTCAGCTCAATATACACACTGTTCATGCACATATTGAACATGGTGTGAATGAACTTAAACGAGATCGCGAAGTACAACAGTTATTAGAACAGCAGCACATCTCTGTTGAGCTGTACCATGACCGCACCCTGTTTCCTGTTGGCAGTATTCGCAATCAATCTGGACATCCTTATCAAGTTTTCGGTGCATTTAAGAAAAATTGCTACGAGAAATTGAGCATCAGTGTGCCCAGTTGTTATCCTGCGATCGAAGCCCAAACGGCTCTCGCCCAGCATCCTCTGTGGCAAACCGAATTCGATCTTCGTCCTTTTTATCCCGCAGGGCTGTTAGCAGCTCAAATCGAGCTTTGGCCGATTGGGGAAAATCATGCACAGCAGTGCTTAGATGAATTTATAGAACAACATCTGAGTCGTTATGCTGATGATCGGGACTATCCAGCGCTCAATGCTACCAGTCGAATTGGCATGTATCTCAACTTGGGCATCTTGTCTATTCGCCAATGTCTGCAAGCCCTGTTTCGTGAACAAGGTGGCTATTTCCAGATCGACCACAGAGGGCAACAAACGTGGCTCGATGAGCTACTTTGGCGTGAATTTTACCAACACATTTTATTTGACTACCCGCAGGTATCTCAGCACCAGCCGTTTCAAACCAAAACCTTAAAAATAAAATGGCGCCATGCACCACAAGACTTGGCTGCATGGCAGCAAGGTCAGACAGGCATTCCAATTGTCGATGCAGGGATGCGTCAACTACTGGCTACGGGTTGGATGCATAATCGGGTGCGGATGATTTGTGCCATGTTCCTCAGTAAGAATCTACTGATCGATTGGCGGTTGGGGGAGCAATGGTTTATGCAGCACCTTGTCGATGGTGACTTAGCAGCCAATAATGGCGGTTGGCAATGGTGCGCCTCGACGGGTACAGATGCTGTACCTTATTTTCGGATTTTTAACCCGATCAGCCAATCTCAGAAATTTGATCCGAACGGGGATTATTTACGTCAATGGCTACCTGAACTGGCAGATTTGGATGCCAAACAAATTCACCAACCCTTTGCCAAAAATCCTCAACTAGAATTGAACTACCCTCAACCGATCGTCGATTTAAAGCAGTCTCGCTTAGCTGCAATTGAAACTTTCCGAGCATTGTAGGCCATTGCCAAGATCGAACTGCTAGGGATCAAAACGCTGTACTGAAATGGTCACTCTAAGGCATAGCCGATCGGTCGTTTTGTCCCTACAATACAGAAAACGCAAATCATTTTAGAGACGCTCACATGTATACAGGCATCGTGCAAGGTTTAGAAAAAGTCTTAGACATTCGTCAAGGCAATGGCTTCACAACCTTGGTGATTTCAAATCATCAGAATTTTTTTCATGATGTCTTTATCGGGGCAAGTGTGGCGATTAATGGCGTGTGTTTAACGGCCACACATATTGATTTGGCAGCCAACCAAGTACATTTTGATGTCTCAGATTTGACCAATCAACTCACCACGCTAAAAGCTCTCAAGGCCGGTGATGAGGTCAATGTCGAACGCTCAGCCAAAGTTGGCGCAGAAAATGGTGGTCACAATCTATATGGACATATCGAAGGCACAGCCACGATCAAAAACTTAGAACATCGCGGGGAAACCTTTCATCTCGATATTCACATTCCGGCAGGCAATATTAAATATTTCTTTCTCAAAGGTTTTATTGGACTCAATGGTTGCAGTTTGACTGTGAACCGTGTTGATCGTGCCAATAGTGAAATTTCAATCGATCTCATTCCTGAAACACTGCGCCTCACTACATGGAAAGATGTCCAAGTCGGTGATGCCGTGAATTATGAAATTGATCAAACAACGCGAACCTTAGTCGATACCTTAGAAAGTATTCATCAGCGTTAAATCGACTGACAGCACATTGCAAAAAGCCTCCCTTTCGGAGGCTTTTTATTGGCTCATTTGCAATATACGTTTAAGAATAAAAACTTGGATCTGGCACTTTGGCTGTGAGCACCCATTCACCAACTTCCTGATATTTATAATCAATCGGATCGTGCAGGGTCTGGGTACGCACATTGCGCCAGAAGCGGTCTAAATTCAGTTTGGCCGTCGTGGCACGTGCGCCCATCACTTGGAAAATATTTTGCGTAATGTACAGCGAACTATTGGTGGCCGCAATTTTGGCTGTTGCAATCGCAATAGAGACTTCTCCACGTTGTTCCGCCGTCAAAGCTTCACCAATCTCCCAAGCCCCTTGCAAACGCTGAACCGCTTTATCTGCCAATAAACGTACACTTTCTAATTGCACATAAAACTCAGCAAAATGCTTTTGAATAAATGGGTCATTCACTGCATTTTCAGCCAATGATTTTGACCACGCCTTTTGGTTTTGAACCGTCTGTTTTGCTGTTTCAAAAGCTCCTTCTGCCACCCCTAAAAACAAATGCACAAAGATCAACTGTGCAATCAATGGACGCAAGCTGGAATACGGCGTACTCAAAGGCCCCGGGTTCAGTAGTAATTCATCTTTGGAAATTTTGACCTGTTCAAAATGACTGCTTCCACTGTCGGTTTGACGTTGTCCCATATTGTCCCAATCGCCGAGAAAACTGACGCCTTCACGTGCTGTAGGAATCACCCCGATCAATAATTTTCCGTCATCATTGAACCCAGAACACAGCAAAATGTCAGAATCCATGGAACCCGAACAAAAACTTTTATCGCCATGAAACACATATTCATGTTCAGACAGTTGCGTCGCTGTAGTACGGCGGTCTAAAGGGTTTAAGGTGTTGCCCCAAAATAAATGCTCACGTGCAGTCTGTTCAAACCATGGGCCATATTGCTCTGGCTGCGCGAACAACTGTACGGTTGCAATCAATAAATGATGGAAACCATAAACATGCGCCAATGAGCTATCCACTTGGGCAATGGTTTGAATGGTTTTAAAAATCGTCTGCCAATCTGCACCCTGTCCACCATATTGCTGTCCAATGGACAGTGCAAGCAAACCACTTTGACGAATCAAATCACGTTCAGCTTTGGGATTTCCCCCCTGCTTATCACGCTGAGCAGCCGTGGTGGCAAATTCTGCCGCCAGTTTTTGGGCAATATCGATTGGATCTTGAGTCAATGGAGTTGAAGCGTTCATATGTCTATCTGATTATTCTGTTACCGTTTTAGCTTAACAAAGCGCAGGCATTCAGCTTATCTCAATGCCTGCAGTCTATATCTGTAAAATCTATATCTCATGAAATCTAAGCCACCTAAATTCAGGCGACTTATGGCTTGGTCTTTTTATACGTCGTATGTACGGTGGATTAAAAGCATCATGAACATCCCTTCTTCCTAATCAACTTTCCTAAGGGAAAGGACGTTCAATATTGCCTTAATAACCCGTCGTATGAGCGATAGTGAACTTTCATCAGAACGCTATCACTCATGCTCAAATTGCTCTTATGACTTCGGATAAACCGTCACAATCAAATGTTCAACCACTTGAGGTTCTGCCAAGGTCGAAGTGTCGCCTAAAGAGTCCAGCTCATTGGCCGCAATTTTTCTTAAAATTCGGCGCATGATTTTACCAGAACGGGTTTTCGGTAAGGCCGGCGCCCAATGCAATGCATCTGGCGTTGCCACTGGTCCAAGGATTTTGCGTACCCAAGCCACCAGTTCCTGACGTAACTCATCCGTCTCAGCTGTCCCTGCTTGTAGGGTGACAAAGGCGCAAATCCCCTGTCCTTTAATATCATGCGGCATACCCACCACCGCAGACTCTGCCACAGCATCATGTGCAACCAGCGCACTTTCAATTTCAGCCGTTCCCAATCGATGCCCTGAAACGTTCAAGACGTCATCCACACGACCCGTAATCCAATAATAGCCAGACTCGTCACGACGTGCGCCATCACCTGTAAAATACGTCCCCGGATAAGTGGAGAAATAAGCTTCAATAAAGCGCTCAGGATCACCCCAAATGGTTCGCATTTGTCCCGGCCAAGAATCCTTAATCACCAAGTTACCTTCTACGGCGCCTTCAAGCTCATTGCCTTCAGCATCAACTATCGCAGGTTGTACACCAAAAAATGGACGCGTCGCCGAACCCGGTTTTAAATCAGTTGCCCCCGGCAATGGCGTAATCATGAAACCACCCGTTTCTGTTTGCCACCATGTATCCACCACTGGACAGCGGCTTTCACCTACCACGGTGTAGTACCAATTCCATGCCTCTGGGTTAATGGGTTCACCCACCGAACCCAGTAAACGCAAACTACTGCGGTCACTTTCTCGGACAAAGGCATCGCCTTCTCGCATCATGGCGCGAATTGCAGTCGGTGCCGTATATAAAATGGTGACATTGTGCTTATCGACAATATGTCCGGTACGTGCCCAACTTGGATATTGCGGCACCCCTTCAAACATCACGGTCGTGGTACCATTCGACAAGGGACCATACAATACATATGAATGCCCAGTGATCCATCCGACATCTGCGGTACACCAAAACACATCATCTTGTTTTAAGTCAAAAACTTCACGGAAAGTACAATTCACATAGGTTAAATAGCCTCCCGTGGTATGCAATACACCTTTCGGTTTTCCAGTTGAACCTGATGTATATAAAATAAACAGCGGGTCTTCGGCATTCATGGGTTCAGGTGGACAAATATCATTAACCGACATGATTTCCATGTGATACCACAAATCACGATCCGCTTTCATTTCGATCGGGTTACCTGTACGGTGCACCACAATGACATTTTGAACCGAAGATGTGCCTTCGATGTCGAGTGCAAGGTCGACATTTTCTTTGAGTGGGATGGGCTTACCACCACGCATCCCACAATCCGCAGTAATCACGACTTTCGCCTGACTATCATCAATACGACTTGCCAATGAGTCTGGTGAGAATCCGCCAAAAACCACGCAGTGTACTGCACCAATTCGGGTACAAGCCAACATCGCAATTGCCGCTTCGGGTACCATTGGCATATACAGCACCACACGGTCGCCTTTACCCACGCCATGTTTTTTCAGCACATTGGCAAAACGGCAAGTTTCATCATGCAGTTCTTCAAAAGAAATGATTTTATGCCGTGAAGGATGATCACCTTCCCAAATAATGGCCGGTTTATGTGGATGTTCTTTTAAATGTCGATCGAGGCAGTTGGCACTGACATTCAGTTCACCGTCAGCAAACCACTCGATCTTGAAATCATCTTGCTTAAAATTGGTATTTTTAACTTGGGTAAACGGTTTGATCCAATCGATCTTTTGCGCTTGCTCCGCCCAAAACTCATCTGGTTGTTCAATTGATTTTTGATAACGCTCAAAGTACTCCGATTCATTGATGCGCGCGGTTTTTTTAAAACTTTCAGGTACTGGATAGATCTCTTTCATATTGTATTTTCCTTGATCTGATTCATCTCATCACGAGATGCCATGCCACATTTCTACTTTTATAATTTCTGCATCACAGCAGTATGACGATTAATTTTTAATCGCAGCAATCATGCTTTGGTCGTATTATTCCTTCCCATTTAAAGCATATTTTTGAGCAAAATTTCAACAAAAACATGTTTCAATTCAGTATCTGATCAGTTCATTTGAACCTATAATGCAAAGGTAATTTTACTCAGCATTCCGCTTTTTTATTCTTCCATACACGTTGAGTTGACCCAAGCATGAATACCAATGACTCTTCTTTCTTTTCCCGTCAGACGACCACTACAGCGGATAATCCCCTGAAACCTGATGGACGTTTTGGTCGACTGAGCATGATTGGTTGGTACGGCTTTCTCAATATCATCAGCTTTTTTGCCTTGATCGCTTTAAGCCTTGCCGTGGGTATTTTCAATATCAATACTATGGCGTTAAATGAGCAATTTGTTGGCATATTTACTGGGGTATCTGGCCTCGCCTATTTGGCGATTATTATTCTCTACATTTATTTTTATTGTGTCTTTGTCGTGCGTCGGCTGCATGACCTCAATAAAGCCGGTTGGTTGCTACTATTATTATTTATCCCCGTGATCAATTTGTTCTTTATCCTGTATTTATTATTGGCCTCAGGCACACCGACCGTAAATCAATACGGCGCGCCACGCCCTGCTGCGGTTTGGGAAAAAATTCTGGCATGGTTGATGATTTTAATCAGTGTCTTGTCGCTCTTGGCTACAGGTAGCATCACCTCGTATATGATGGGTAGCGGTGAAATTGAATCGCCAACAGAAATCATTCAACAAGGTACTGAATATTTCTAAGCCACTAACCAAATTTGAGCCTGTCTGAATTTTGATACATCTGTTCGCAAGCCTGTAAATGAGGGTTATTTTCGCCACTAATTTCAGGCAAAATAGCGAAAAACCGGAACATTTGGAAAACTCGTGGCTGAAAAAGAAAATGCCTTGAGTGATGTCACTCAAGGCACGACTCAACTTTTGCAAGAGGCAACTGAAAAAACCGCACAAACCGTGCTGGAACATACTTCTAAATATAATGACGCATACTCAACGATCGATAAATTCGTCGACGGATTTTGGGAACGCCTGCCTTATATTTGTATCGCATTAATTGTTTTTACGATCTTCTATCTACTGTCTAAACTCTTTAGATTCTTTGTTCGTAAAGCGCTCACTGACCGTTCTTATTCAAAACAAAATCTAGTTTTGGTCCTGAACCGTGTGGGTAGCTCAGCCATTATGTTCTTCGGTTTCCTAATTGCAATGGTCATTGCGATCCCTGGGTTCACACCGGGTCAGCTCATGAGTGCCTTGGGGATTGGTTCGGTCGCAATCGGTTTCGCGTTTAAAGATATTTTCCAGAACTTACTGTCGGGTATTTTGATTCTCCTCGGCGAACCGTTCAAAATCGGTGATGATATTATTGTGTCAGGAATGGAAGGTACAGTTGAAGATATTCAGATCCGTGCAACCTTCCTACGTTCTCCAGATGGTCGTCGTATCGTGATTCCAAACGCGACGGTTTACACCAGTGCGGTAACGGTGAATACCGCTTATCAACGTCGTCGTTGTGAATTTGTGGTGGGTATTGGTTATGAAGATGATATTCAAAAAGCTAAAAATATTGTTTTGGCTATTTTGGACAAAGACCCAACCATTTTGAGCCAACCTGCGTTTACCGTAAACGTGAATGCTTTGGCTGATTTCTCGGTCAATCTGAATGTCCGTTGGTGGGTAGATACCACAGAGACCACCACTGCGAACTCGATCAGTGAAGTGCAAGAACACGTTATCCAAGCATTCAATCAAAATGGTATTTCAATTCCTTACCCTGTACAGGAAGTTAAAGTTTACCGTGGTGATCAAGCTGAGACAGAAGCGTCAACAGCTAAATAATCGCCCTAAAACGTACGGAATCACAGTTTCTGTCCGGATAATTCGGTTGCCTAAGCTGACTGCTTGGCAACCGTTTTTTATGAGCAAATCGACCTCATAAGGGATAAATCCACCTTCAGGCCCAATAATGATCGTACATCCATGTTGAATCCCTGCGGGCATCACATCTTCAACATAAGGATGCGCCACATAAGCCGGATAGTCTGACGAGATCCTGCTCGGTAAAACATCCTCCACAAAGGGTTTAAAGCGTTTATACAATTCAATTTTGGGCGCAATGGTGTCACCTGCCTGCTCCAAACCTAATGTCACATAGTGATCGAGCTGCTGTAAAAATGGGGTCTGCCAATAGCTTTTATCCACGCGATAACTGTGCAGCAAAATAATTTTTTCTACGCCTAAGGTAACGGCATCCATGATCAGACGGCGCAACACTTTCGGACGAGGCATTGCCACAATTAAAGTCACCGGATGCTTTGCAGGTACTTCTTCTTCTTGTAAGGGTTTAAGTTGAATGCCGTGATCCGCAATACTGACGATTTGGGTTAAATAACGCTTTCCTTCCCGAATCCCGACTTTGAGGGTATCGCCCACCTGTACATCAACATGGGTTTTTAAATGCTCAATTTGGCGTTTAGCACTGATACTCCACAGTTCAGATTCAGTTTGACGTGGGTCAAGCAGGACGATGTTCATAAAAAATTCTCTTACCCAGTTCAATTGGATACGCGAAAACGTCATCCACAACTGTTCGAGGCAACACTCAATAGAATCACTCAAATTTCAGCGATTATTTGTTAGACATAAAAATTCGACGCGTTTTGTCGTGAGCTGCATTGCACCGCAAGATGATTTCCTTGCGAAGCTTCGCATCTCATTTTACCGAATGAGAAACAACGTTTCGTAAGAGTACCTCCAACCGAAGGCTAACCCCTTTCTTCAAATCTTAAATGTAAGACTCTGTCGAGCCTATTCATTCATCTATTTAAAGCATCAACCAATTTAAATCATGGTTGTAAATTCAAAGGTATTGATCAATCACCTGAATATGCTTTTGCAGCGACCCAGTATTCTTTTGCATAATCAGCTGAGCTGCATCATTTAAAGCCTGCGCTTTCGCAGTATTTTGAATGATCTCAACCAATGCACTGGCCGCCTGCTCAAAATCCTGCACAACCACAACCGCATGGGCCGCTACAAATTCATCCACAATGGTTTGAAAATTAAAATAATGCTGACCTAATACTGTCGGGACATGTAACGTAATGGGCTCCAAAATATTATGCCCACCACCAGGTTCATTTAAAGACCCGCCGACAAAGCACGCCTGACTCAGTGCCAGCCAAAGCCATAATTCACCCATACTATCTGCCAAATACACTTGCGTTTCAGGCTGAATCGTTTGCTTTAAACTGCGGCGCTGTGTACGTAAATTCAGTTTCTGCGCTTCTACAAAAACCTCATCAAAGCGTTCAGGATGCCGTGGTACGACGATACATAACAGCTCAGGCTGTTGTTGCAAAATCGGCTGCAGCGCTGCGAGTAGTTTTTGTTCCTCGGGCGCATGCGTACTGGCAATGGTGATGATTTTACGATCTTGCAAAGCCCAATCTTGACGCAACTGCGCTGCTTGTTGCACAAAGCTATCAGGCGCATGAATATCAAACTTGATACTACCGACGACCTGACTGGTATGCGGGTTTGCACCCAACCCAATAAATCGCGTTAAAGTTGCCTGATCTTGCGCTAATAATTGTTTTAAACTCTTTAGCATCGGCTGCGTCAAACTCGGGACTTTGCCATAACCCTTCGCCGATTTTTCAGATAATCTGGCATTAATTAATAAACTCGGAACGTTAGCCTGATCGGCTTCAATCATCAAATTTGGCCAGAGTTCAGTTTCGACTAGAGCCAACATTTTCGGTTGATATTTTTCGATAAAACGACGGACTAATTTTTTTTGATCTGCCGGCAAATACACGGCCTGAAACAGCGATTCATACGGTGCTTTTAAAAATAATTGTTTCGCACGCGCTTGTCCGGTTTTGGTGGTATTGGTGACTAAGACCGGATGACCTGCTTTGAGATAATATTCAATCAGCGGCTGTGCAGCGTTGGTTTCTCCGACGGAAACCACATGAAACCAAATTGCATTGCGGTTTTTAACCGGCTGAAATGGCCCAAAGCGCTCAAGACACTCTTGCTGATATAGTTGGAGATCTTCAGCACGTTTTTTGATGCGCCATTGATATAGCGGCTTAATCAGCGCCAAAGCTGCGTTATACCAAAAAGGAGTAGTCAAATTATTACGCTCAAAAACGGTTTGAATCGGCAGAATATATCAGAGCATTATCCACATGTTAATGGATAATGCGTATTCAAGTGTCGATTAATAGGTTGAACGACCTGAACCAAATTTATTTTTCATGCTTGGATAATCAATATAGCCTTCGGCAACATCTGTTCCAATCATGTTTTCCAACTGCAATTCATTCAGTGCAGCATTCGCTAGCAAACGTTCAAACAAATCTGGATTGGCAATATAGGCTTTACCAAAAGACACCGCATCGGCTTTACCTGAGGCCAATAAATCTACAGCATCTTCACGGCTTAAACGCATATTGGCAATATATGGCACACCATTTGAGCGCTGTTTCAGATAATCACTAATACTGTCATCCGCCAGATATTCACGGGTAAAGAAAAATGCAATCTTCCTCTGCCCCAACTGCTCTAAGGCATAGCCAAAGGTTTCACGTGGATCATGATCGCCCATGTCGTGTTCATCACCACGCGGCGCAAGATGTACACCTACACGACCTGCACCCCACACTTCGATCAGCGCATCCACCACTTCAAGCAATAAACGTGCGCGGTTTTCGACAGAACCACCATACTCATCTTCACGTAAATTGGTTTTGCTTTGTAGGAATTGATCGATCAAATAACCATTGGCCGCATGCAATTCCACACCATCAAAACCGGCTTCTTTGGCTTTGATCGCAGACTGTTTGTATTGTTCTACAATGCTTTTGATTTCTGCAATCTCTAATGGACGTGGCACGACATATTCGCGTTTTGGGCGAAGCAGACTGACATAACCCGCCTGTTGTACCGCACTGGCAGAAACTGGTGTATCACCATTCAAAAGGTCGGGATGTGAGACACGTCCGACATGCCACAATTGCGCCACAATTAAACCTTGCTGTTCATGTACGGCTTGGGTCACCAATTTCCAGCCCTGAACTTGAGCATCGGTAAATAAACCCGGCGTCTGCAAATAGCCATTAGCTGCTTCTGAAATGACTGTTGCTTCTGAAATGATTAATCCAGCACTTGCACGCTGTGCATAATATTCAGCCATCATCGGCGTTGGAACACGGTCAATGGTTGCACGACTACGGGTTAGTGGCGCCATTACAACGCGATTTTTGAGGTGTAAATCACCCAAAATGAGAGGAGTATTAAGTTCAGCCATATATGTCTCGCCTAACACTTCAAATGCGAAAAATGATTTAAAGTGAGTTCTGCAGATAATCAATATATTGCTGAATGAGTTCTTCATTGCGCGAAAAATACGACCATTGACCATATTTCTCGGCTTGAATTAAGCCCGCCTGTTGTAACACAGACAAATGATTAGACATCGTAGACTGCGAAACATTACCGAGTTTTTCGATATTGCCAGCGCATACACCACGATTAAAGCCGCCACATTGTTCTTCTGACAAAAATTGTTCAGGTGTTTTCAACCATTCCAAGATTTGACGTCGAGTCGGATTGGCAAGTGCTTTAAAAATTAAATCAATATCCATAATTTAAACGGGTTTAATTAAATAAAAATTTGGACAACAAAGTTCTATTCAGCATCTTGAATACACTATATCGTATTTTTTCGATTTTTATATCGATTTTTTTAGATATGATGATCAAAAACAGATAGAACTTTGTTTTCTATATAAATTTAAATTACAAACCTTGTTTGAGGCTGGCTTCAATAAACTTATCTAAATCACCATCAAGTACCGCGCCGGTGTTTGAACTTTCCACACTGGTACGTAAGTCTTTAATACGCGAGTCATCTAAAACGTATGAACGAATTTGGCTGCCCCAACCGATATCGGACTTGGTGTCTTCCAACGCTTGTGCCGCATCATTACGTTTTTGCATCTCAAGTTCGTACAATTTTGCACGTAACTGTTTCCAAGCATGGTCACGGTTGGCGTGCTGTGAACGTTGGTTCTGACATGCCACCACAATCCCTGTTGGAGCGTGAGTTAAACGTACCGCAGAGTCTGTTTTGTTAATGTGCTGACCACCCGCACCAGATGCACGATAGGTATCAGTACGTACATCAGCTGGATTGATTTCAATTTCAATATTGTCATCAATTTCAGGCGATACAAAAACCGCTGAGAATGAAGTATGGCGACGGTTACCCGAGTCAAAAGGTGACTTACGGACTAAACGGTGTACGCCAGATTCTGTACGTAACCAACCATATGCATACTCACCTTCTACACGGATCGTTGCAGACTTGATCCCTGCCACATCACCATCAGACTCTTCCATCACTTCTGCTTTAAAGCCATGACGTTCAATCCAACGTAGATACATACGTAGTAACATCGATGCCCAGTCTTGTGCTTCAGTACCACCAGAACCCGCTTGAATTTCGACATAGCATGGGTTCGGGTCCATCGGATTACTGAACATACGACGGAATTCTAATTTCGCAAGCTCTGCTTCTGCTGAAGTTAACTCTGCTTGCACATCTGCAAGTAAACTTTCTTCTTCTGCTTCAACCGCAAGATCCAGCATCGCTTGGGCATCTTCTAGTTGAGTTGAAAGCCCTTCGAGCACGTTAATGACGTTTTCGAGTTCACCTTTTTCTTTTGCCATTGCTTGCGCACGGCTTTGATCATTCCAAATTGCTGGGTCTTCCAGCTCACGTAGAACCTCTTCTAAACGCTCTTTTTTCAGATCGTAGTCAAAGATACCCCCGTAATGTTTGACCACGGTCGTTTAAGTCTTTTAGCTGTAATAGATACGGATTAATTTCCACGTGAATTACTCTCAATCAAAAAATTTGGCTTAAATAGCCACCTATTATATCACAGAGAATTTGCACAGTTTCAGCCAGATTGATCATCCAAATCATTGACTTCAATGCACATAATATGAACAATACGCTCGCATTACTATTTATTACATTTTTTTTACAACAATAATGTTTCGAGGGTTTTATGAAAAAGACATTACTTGCACTAGGCTTAGCTGTAATCGCATCTTCAAGTTTTGCTTATGACGGCCAAATTGATGGCGGTTTTACTTATACAGATTGGGATGATGATTTTACTGATACTGATAATACATTCAACCTAAAAGGTACTTTGTATTTTGACTCAGTACAAACTGGTAATGGTCCATTAAATGAAGCTGCATTTCTAGGTCATAACAGCAATGCCTATCTTGGTTATTCATATAACACTTGGGAAAGTAATGAAGTTTTTGGTTCAAAACTTGAATCTGATACTCACCACTTAACCGCAGGTATTGAATATTTTGTCGATCAATTCTATATCAATGGTGAAATTGGTCTTGGTCAATACAATCAAAAAGAAACTGAATTTGGTCAAACTCTTTATGATGAAGACTACGATGTGACTACTTACCGTGCATTAGTGGGTTATCTTCCTGTATCAAACCTATTACTTGCTGCAGGTATTGATGGCTATCAAGGCGACAACGATGAAGACGAAGACAACCGTTTTGCTGTAAAAGCAAAATATGTTGCGCCGTTGAACAATGGTCAATACATCAACCTTGAAGCAGATGGTGCTTTTGGTGATGTAGATGCTGTTACGATTGGTGCAGACTACTACTTCGACCAAGCATTTAGCGTTGGCGCTGCTTATAGCATCGTTGATAACGGTGAAGAAGATACAGATTACTTCGCTATTCGTTCAAAATACTTCCTTAACCCGAACCTAGCAATCGGTGGTCAAGTTGGTTTTGGTGATGACGTTCAAGCGTTCAACATCAATGCAACTTTACGTTTCTAATTTCGTTTGAATTAGGAATGTGCATTAAAAAAGCACCTCAAATTTGAGGTGCTTTTTTCTTTTCGATGTAATATTTACTTTAAAAAAAGTCCAGTTGTTGACCAAATAATCTACAAATTCATAATATCTACACAGTTTTAATAAAACAAAACATTAATAATAATTATATATTTTTCAATATCTTAAATAATTAAAATTACATAAAATTACCGAATACACAGTTCTGCAACTTTGCAGCGATTGACCATCTTTAAAAATTCTCTAGACTAAAACTTGTAACAAAAAATGTATTCAATTTAGCCAAACAATTTAGAGGGGTAGTTTCCATGAAAAAACTCGCAATTGCTTCAGCACTTCTTTCTGCACTTGCTATTACAGGTACAGCTCATGCTTATCAAGCAGAAGTAGGCGCTTCAGCTGGTTACATCGACCCAGATAATGGAAGCTCTGGCAGTGAATTTGGTGTAAACGGTACTTATTACTTCAACCCTGTTCAAACGCGTAACGCTCCTCTTGCAGAAGCTGCATTCTTAAACCGTGCAAGTAACGTAAATGCACACGCAACTTTCGCTGATCGTGGCAATGTTGACGACAATACTTATGGCGTTGGTATCGAATACTTCGTACCAAACTCAGATTTCTATGTATCTGGTGATGTAAGCCGTAATAATGTCGAAGTTGACACTCCATTCGGCACAGTAGACAATGATACAACTTATTATGCAGCTGAAGTGGGTTACCTTCCTGCACCTGGTTTCTTAGTTGCTGCCGGTCTAAAAGGTTGGGACAATGACGATGACGACGGTGTAGATCCAACTTTACGTGCTAAATACGTAACAACTTTAAGCAATGGTAAAGACATCAACCTTGAAGCGGGTGCAGCATTCGGTGATCTAGATGAATTCAATCTAGCAGCGGATTACTTCATCGACAAAACATTCAGTGTTGGTGCTGACTACTACAACAACGATGTCACTGATCGTAACGAAGTAGGGATCAATGCACGTAAATTCTTCAACCAACAAGTGAGCCTTGAAGGTCGTGTTGGTTTCGGTGAAGTTCGCAACAATGACTACAATTCATTTGGTGTAGCAGCGAAATACCGCTTCTAATCCATTGAAGTCAAAACCATAAAAAAAACCGCTCTTCTGAGCGGTTTTTTATTTGCCTGTAAAAATGGAATTTATTGAGCCAAGTGTAAAACTCTCAATTGAACACTGACATTTCCTCTAAATTCATTTTTATCGAGTTCGTAGACCAAGCGGATTTTATCTTGCATAGGATTAAATTCATATTTTTCTGCCGCATTAAATGCAATTGCGTCCACCATTAAACCATTATCTAAAGCAAGTTTTAATTTCAAATGTAGGTCTTTCAACCAACGATAATCTAAAATTTTAAATAGGCCTTCATAGACCGGTGCAGGGAATTTTTGTCCCCATGGACTTAAATTTTGCAGAAGATCGACGGTTTCGACATTAATGGCCGAATCAGGCAATTCACCATCTGTCCAAATAGTGGCCTGAAATAAACTTTCATCTTGCGCAGCGATGAGTGCTTCAAAAGCGGTTTTAAATTCAGAAAAATGCTGCTTTTGAATGGTTAGTCCTGCTGCGGCAGCATGTCCACCAAAATGACTCACTAAATGCGGATGTAATTCAGCAATACGCTCAATACTGTCTCGAATATGAATACCTTCGATAGAACGCGCAGAGCCTTTAATATGTACGCCATCCTCATCTGCGGCAAAGACGATTGCAGGTCTATGAAATTGTTCTTTCAAACGCCCTGCAACAATCCCAATCACCCCTTGATGCCAATGCTGTTCAAACATGATCAAGGCTGCAGGTAAGTTATCCTGATCAAGCTGAATATGTTCTAACTCAGCCAGAGCTTCCTGTTTAATCTGCCCTTCGACTTGGCGTCTTTCAATATTGAGTTGATTCAACTGCTGCGCAATCGGATAAGCCGTACTTAAATCTGCCGCAATCAGACACTCAATCCCAATATCCATAGTCTCCATACGCCCAGCTGCATTGAGTCGTGGGCCAACTACAAAGCCCAAGTCCTGTGCTTTTAACTGTGCGGGATCACGACCAGCGATATCCAATAATGCACTGATCCCTGGACGACATAGTCCTTGCTGAATCCGCTTCAAACCAGCATCGATCAAGATCCGATTATTCAGATCTAGACTTGCAACATCGGCATAAGTGCCTAAAGCCACCAAATCCAAATATTGGCTGAGGTTGGCTGTGGATTTAGCATTTTTTTTACGCATACTGGCCAAATTGGCCAACACATAAAATGCAACACCTACGCCAGCCAAGGCTTTACTTGGAAATTCACATCCCAACTGATTCGGATTCACCACCGCTTCTGCTTGTGGTGTTTCCTTAGTGGTCAGGTGATGGTCGGTAATGATCACCTGCATACCATGCGCCTGTGCCTGTGCTACACCAGCATGGCTCGAAATACCATTATCGACTGTAATCAGCACATCTGGGGTAAAACTCACGAAGGCCAAATCGGCAATGGCGGGTGTCAGGCCATAACCATATTTGAACCGATCTGGAACCAGATATTCAACATCCGCACCCATATCACGCAGTGCCAAGACCATCAATGCAGTACTGGTCGCACCATCGGCATCATAGTCGCCCACAATGACAATTTTTTTATGTGCATCAATAGCTTGGTCGATCAACTCTATGGCTTGCTGCATGCCTTTTAAGGTCGGGGCAAGTAAATGCTTGAGCTTCAATTCCAGTTCTTGTGCGGAAGAAACCCCGCGACGTGCCAATAAATCAGCAATAAACGGGGCAACGCCCTGAATATCTTCAGGGCGCGTCAAATAGGGTCTTTGTTGAATTAAAAGTTTAGACATTTATGGCATCAGTCGCTGTAAAACCCATTGACCATCCTGTAGTTTATAACTCAAGCGGTCATGTAAACGATTCGGACGGCCTTGCCAAAATTCATAATAATCCGGAACTAAACGATAGCCGCCCCAAAACTCAGGTTTCTCCAAAACGTCTTTGCTTTCCACTTGATCATGCAAATTTTGGAAACGCTGTTGTAATTCTTCACGACTAGCGATAACACCACTTTGTGGAGTACTAATGTGCGCTGCGATTTGGCTATCACGCGGTCGCTTATGGTAATAATCTGTCGATTCTTCGAGAGATATCTTTTCCACACGACCACTGACCCGAATTTGACGTTCCTGCTCTTGCCAATAAAACAATAATTCTGCATAAGGATTATTGAGCAGATCGTTACCTTTTTGACTGTCATAGTTGGTGTAGAAGTCATAACCTGCATGGGTCGCACCGCGCAACAAGACCGTCCGCACGTGCGGACGACCTTGGGCATTTGCCGTCGCCAAAGACATAGCATAGGGTTCATGCAATTGTGCTGCTAAGGCATGGTTAAACCATAATAAAAACTGCTCATGTGGATCACGGTTCACCTGATCTTCATGCAACTCACCTTTTTGATAAGTTAAACGCAGTTCACTTAAGTCCTTAATCACATCATTCATGCAATTTCCCCTCTTGATTTAAGCTGCATTGGCACGAACAGCATCGGCCAAATGATTTGCCAACGCGGTGACTTCTTCAAGGTCATTACCTTCAACCATGACACGAATGACCGGCTCTGTGCCTGATTTACGAATCAAGATGCGACCACGCCCTTTAAGCTGAGCTTCAGCTTTTTCAAATTCAGACACCAAAGCTGGTACAGCATACGGGTCAAACATCGCTGCAAGGCGTACATTCACTAATACGTTTGGCAATAATTCAAAACCTTCCACAAGTTCATGCAAGGCTTTGCCTTGTTCAACCATCACCGTTAACACCTGAAGTGAAGCAATGATCGCATCACCTGTGGTGCTCTTGTCCAAAGTCAAGATATGACCTGATGGCTCACCGCCCGTTACCCAACCCTTTTCTTCTAGGCCTTGTAAAACATAGCGGTCACCGACTTTGGCACGAAGCAACGGCACTTTGGCTTGATCTAAAGCAATTTCAAGCGCCATATTGCTCATCACAGTACCCACGATACCCGCAGGTTTTTGACTCGCTTGAGTGGCTAAAATATAAAGAATATGGTCACCAGTAATTTGCTGACCATTTTTATCGACCATAATCACGCGGTCAGCATCACCGTCAAAGGCAATCCCTAAATCCGCCTGATGTTCAACCACTGCTTTTTGTAAAAACTCAGGATGCGTCGAACCACAGTCTTTATTGATATTCAAACCATCCGGTTCGTTAAACAGCGCAATCACTTTTGCACCCAGTTCACGATATACCGATGGACCAACGCTATAGGCTGCACCATTGGCACAGTCCACCACAATTTTTAAGCCTGTCAGGTCAAAATGGTACGGGAAGGTTGATTTACAAAACTCGATATAACGACCATTGGCATCTTTTACACGCACACTTTTACCTAAGTTTGCAGGGTCTTCGATCACCAAGTCATTTTCAAGTTCTTTGTTAATGGCTTCTTGAATTTCATCCGGCAATTTTTTACCTTCGCTCGAGAAGAACTTAATGCCATTATCAAAATACGGATTATGCGACGCCGAGATCACGATGCCTAAGCTGGCATGTAATGCACGGGTTAAATGGGCAATTGCAGGTGTAGGTAATGGACCCAGCAAATGAACATAAACACCTGCTGCGTTTAAACCGGCTTGTAATGCTGACTCTAAAATATAGCCCGATAATCGGGTATCTTTACCTAGTACAACGATGGGCTTTGCTTTTTTACTGTATTGTTTTAATACTTTACCTGCGGCAAATCCTAGTTTTAATGCAAATTCAGGGGTAATAGGCAATTCACCGAATTTGCCACGAATGCCATCTGTACCAAAATAACTCATGTTGTACTCACTTCTTAATGGTGATCTTAATCATCACTTTTTACTGCAAATACTTTACACCAAAAACAAAAAGGCCGTCATATTAATGACGGCCTTTTCGGCTAAAAGCTACTAAATATCAACCAACACGGTAGTTTGGTGCTTCTTTAGTAATAGTCACGTCATGTACGTGAGATTCAGACATACCTGCCGCAGTAATTTTGACAAACTGTGCATTTTTACGTAAGTCATCGATCACCGCAGAACCGGTATAACCCATAGATGAACGTAAACCACCCATCATTTGATGAACGATGTTACCCATTGGGCCTTTGTAAGGTACGCGACCTTCAATACCTTCTGGTACAAGTTTTTCAGCGCCGGCTTTTGAGTCTTGGAAATAACGGTCAGCAGAACCTGTTGCACCTGCCATCGCACCCAATGAACCCATACCACGATAAGCTTTGTAGTAACGACCTTGGAAGAATTCAACTTCGCCTGGTGCTTCTTCAGTACCCGCCATCAATGAACCTACCATGATGGTACTCGCACCTGCACCAATCGCTTTTGCCATATCACCAGAGAAACGGATACCACCGTCTGCAATCAATGGAATTTGATCTTTTAGTGCATTGGCAACGCTGTCAATCGCAGAGATTTGCGGCATACCAATACCAGCAACGATACGTGTAGTACAGATTGAACCTGGGCCAATACCCACTTTCACTGCATCTGCACCAGCATCTAATAATGCAAGAGCTGCATCACCAGTCGCGATGTTACCGCCAATCACTTGAACTTGTGGATAGTTGGCTTTTACCCAACGTACACGTTCAATTACACCTGCAGAGTGACCATGTGCTGTATCAACAACAATCGCATCAACACCTGCTTCCACCAATGCTTCTACACGGCTTGGTGTTTCTGCACCTGTACCTACTGCAGCGCCAACGCGTAAACGACCTAAGTCATCTTTGCAGCTGTTTGGATAGTTTTCAGCTTTACGGAAATCAGTAACCGTGATTAAACCTTTCAGTTCGTTGTTGTCATTTACAACAAGGACTTTTTCAATACGGTGTTTTTGAAGTAATGCTTGGATGTTTTCTTTTGATTCGTTTTCACGAACAGTCACCAAACGATCATGGCCTGTCATGATGTTACTAACAGGTTGCTCAAGATTGGTTTCAAAACGAGTGTCACGACCAGTAACAATACCCACCACTTGACCGTCTTTCACCACTGGTACACCGCTGATGTTATTTGCTTGAGTTAAAGCAATCAGCTCACGTACAGTCGTTTCTGGTGTAACGGTAATTGGGTCTTTCACCATACCTGCTTCAAATTTTTTCACGCGGCGAACTTCTGCAGCTTGTGCAGCAATATCCATGTTTTTATGCAGGATACCGATACCACCGTTTTGCGCCATTGCAATCGCCATACGTGATTCAGTCACAGTATCCATTGCAGCAGAAACAAGTGGAATATTCAAATTGATGCCACGTGTGAAACGTGTCTTAAGAGAGACATCTTTTGGGAGAACAGTAGAATAGGCAGGGAGTAATAAGACATCATCAAAGGTTAGGGCTTCTTGAACGATGGTCAACATAACAGTCTCGCTGGTAATTTCCGTGAGCCATTATATACAAATTTCCGTTCAATTTTCATTTTAATTGCGGCAATTCTTTACGGAGTTTTCAATATTAACCATCGAATATGCTGTTTTCAGCAAGAATACACTGAGGGTTAGTCAGCAACTTGTTCAATACAGGCAGAATCCGAAGACTCTACCGCTTAATTTCAATAAATTTATTCTGGAACTAAAGCCTTAACTGACTTGATCGAAATCTTCATCATTTTCAGCGTCATGCAGTGGAATACTGATCAATGGAATCATTTGATGCGCGATGCGTGCTTTATTACATTGCTCATCAGCTATCTGCACACTTTTACATGTGGAACTCCGAGCCTCGTACACCCTACAACTCACTGCTTGCCCAATTTTCCCACCCAAAGCGATACAACGAGACTGCGCTTGATTGGTGCCCGCCATACATGAATACACGGCATTAACCGGTTCAGTATAATGTTCGGGCATATTCAGCCCTTCTGCCCAATAAAAAGAAACGCGATAGTGGGCACAACATGCTCCACAGGTTAAACATGCATCCTGAGTCGGTATTTGAGACAACATTTTTATCTATTCTCGTCATCTAAAAGCTTATTTTATGGACGAAAAATACTAAAAAATGTTATCTGCAAACTCAATTATTTTTTCTGAATTTTCAAGTCATTATACTGGGCAAGTAAAGACTGTTTCATCCATTAAATCGACACCACACTGCAAGGTTTCGATCCAATCTAAGAATTGGTTGATCTGTTCTTTACCAATAAATGGCGTGCCGTGCTGCGGTACGATCATTTCCACATCCATCGTCCGTACCATGTTGACCCACAGACGGATCACTTTGTTCGAACACATGTAGCGCTGATGGAAGCCTTTCATTTTAGGAATATGAGCGGCAAAATTTTCTAAAGGTTTAGAGGCATCATCCACCATAGATGCGCCCATATCCCCTGAGAATAAAATTTTGGCAATCGGGTCATAAAATTGGAAGTTACCAACCGAATGTAGGAAATGTGCAGGAACAGCCACCAAATGACTATTGCCTAATGGAATCACCTGACCATGATCTGGCAGTTCGATCAGACGATCCAACCAGTTGCCTTTCATCCGGTCACTCATAAATGCAGAGTTTAAATGCGGTAAGAAACGCGCCCACAGCTTAGATGCCACCACTTTGGCGTCAGTATAAACCAACCAACGCGGCATCGAGGTAATAATGTCTGGGTCCTGATGCGAGGCCATCACATAGTCAAGATTGGTCAAACGGGTATATTTATTCAGTTCCATAGTCAGTGGGACATAGGTCAAGTCACCACCCGGATCGAGCACCGCTGCGCGCTCATTATCCAAAATCAGGAACTGGTTCGCCTGTACGCCCTCGCCTTTTACCAAGCTGGTAAAGCTAATACATTTATGCTTTCCATCATCATAAAGTACCTGTGATGTTGTGCGTTCGAAAGCCATTCCCATTCCCCAAATTTTTTATCAAAAAAAATATATTCTATAGGTTAATAACATATATTTATTTAGGGAAACTTACAATAAATATTCAGTCAATATTATCTGAAATATCAGTGAATTGGGTCTCATTTATTGGCAAAGAATCCTGAGTTTTTAACTCAGGATTTCATGTATTTTTAATATGGTGAGATCATTATTTAAAATAAATAGTGTTGTGCCAACGCAGCCAAACCAATCACCAAGAATACTAGGGCGCCAATTTTATGAATCAGTGAAATCGGTAGTTTTTCTGCTAGTTTGTTCCCAATAAATACCGCAGGCGCATTAACCAACATGATGCCTAGTGTCGTCCCCAAAGTCACCCAGCCAATACTGTCAAAGCGTGCAGCCAGTGCAACAGTGGCAATTTGGGTTTTATCTCCAATTTCAGCCAAGAAGAACAAAACGAAAGTGGCGGTGAAAACCCCATATTTTTGCCACTTATTGATACTTTCAGATTCATCATCCAATTGATCGGGGATCAACATCCACACCGCCATAGCAATAAAGCCCAGAGAAACGATCCACAATAAAACGGTTGGACTTAAAACAGTGGTAATCCATTGACCCAACACAGCAGAAACCCCGTGGTTCACCACAGTCGCGAGGAAAATTGCAATTAAGATCGGAACGGGTTTACGAAAACGTGCAGCAAGCAGTAAAGCAAGTAATTGTGTTTTATCGCCCATTTCTGACAGGGCAACAACAGCAAGGGAAATGAAGAAAGCGGTTAACATGGTGCATTTCTCTGGCTAGCAAAAACATATACCGATGACTTATCCCTCCTGCTAGCCAATGTGCAGAGTGATAAATCAAAGGTCTTGCCAACAAAAGAAAGCTACGAAGAGCTCATTTGGTTCTTTGCTATGATGACCATGCTCGTTTTAGAGCAAATATGTTGACCATCACCTTTTTACTTTGCGTAAAAAGCGGCTACTCCCCAATGAAGTAATGTTATTCTAGCGAGGAATGCATGTTTTCGCAATTTTAATTTTCGATGACTCAATTTGATATGCAAAACAATAATCAAAAATTTCAAGAATTTATTCAACACTATATGCATGTGCAGGATGTATTAATCATTGCAGGTGGTCCATCTCAGCTCAATTTCGACTTAACCACCATTCAGCCCTCAAAAAAACTGCTGATCATTTGCTGTAATCAAAGTTTTCTTCAACTTCCTCAGGCTCAAATTGCTCATCATTCAGACTATGCATGGTGGTTACAGTATCAGCCCATGCTCAAAGCCTGCTTTCAAGGTGACATCATTAGCGGATGTGGTTTAGGTCACAACCGGCCATATCCTGAACATGAAGTGATTAACTTCAAAACCGTGCGCATCGATACGCAAGCGGAGTTATTTCATTCACCGTACTTTGTTTATGGTAATAATTGCGGCCTTCAAGCCTATTCACTCGCACATCTCTTTCAACCGCATCGTATTTGGCTGATGGGCTATGACTTTCAACACCAACAAGGTCAAACACATGCTTATCAGCATCAACATGTGCAAGAACTGGAGCATTATGAAAAGTTTTGGGGCTTATTTTTAAAAGACTTCCAACGCTTTGAACATTTAAGGCACAAGCTTTGGCCGACGGCGCACCCGCATCGTACGCTTCCACTCACCTACAACCTCAACGCAAACTCGGCATTAAAGCTGTACCCTTCACCCATTGAACTTCCTGATTGGCTTTGTCAGTCCACCACCACGCCATAAAAAAACCCTGCCAAAGCAGGGTTCATTTTGAAACTTAAACAGGTCAGATTAGATCAATAAAGTTCGGATATCTTTGAGCAGCTTCGTCAGTTTATTGGCAAAACGTGCAGCGTCCGCTCCATTAATCACACGGTGATCGTATGACAATGACAGCGGCAGCATCAAACGTGGATCAAAGCTTTCACCATTCCATACTGGCTGCATGGTTGCAGGTGAAATACCCAAAATCGCCACCTGTGGCCAGTTGACCAACGGTGTAAATGCCGTGCCACCAATTGAACCCAAACTGGTAATGGTAAAATTCGCACCTTGTAGATCTTTTGGCGATAGTTTTTTGTCACGTGCTTTTTGACTCAGCTCACCCAGCTCAATTGCAATCTGCTTAATCGATTTTTGATCTGGATTACGCAGTACAGGCACGGTCAAACCATCAGGCGTGGCAACGGCAATCCCCATGTGGATTTCATTGCGTAGCAATACTGACTTGCCATCATCAGACAAATGACCTGCAAATTCACGCTCTTCTTTCAACAAATAAGCCACTGCTTTGATGATGAAAGCCATAATGGTTAAGCCAATACCTTCTTTCTTAAAGTTAGCTTTTAAATCATTACGCCAAGCTTCAAGATCGGTAATATCCGCAGCATCGAATTGCGTCACTTGCGGGATAAAATTGTTTAAAGACAATTGCGGAATCGACACTTGTTGTAAACGTGTCAAAACTTTCTCTTCGACACCACCAAAAGCATCAAAGCTTGGCAATTTCGGCAAGCCTGAAACCTGTGCCACAGCTTGAGCTGCAGGTGCAACTTGCGGAGTGGTCAAACGGGTTTTCACATAAGCGAATAAATCTTCTTTCATTAAACGCTCATGCGGGCCAGATGCTTTGACTTCTGCCAAAACCACACCCAATTCACGTGCAAGCTTACGAACGGCCGGTCCTGCATACACTTTGGCATTGGCAGCATTTTGCTCTTTGGTGAGTTTATCTGCGCCTTGTGATTGTGGAGCTGCTTCAACTTTGCTTTCAGCTTTAGGTGCAACTGTCGCAGGCTGTGCTACAGCTGGTGCAGGTTTCGCTGCTTGTGCGGGTGCTGCAACAGCTTGACCTTCGGCTTCTATCGTCACTAAAGCGACGCCTTCAGAGACACTTTGCCCTAACTGGACATGAATCGCGGTGATTTTACCAGCGGTAGAGCTTGGCACTTCTACCGTTGCTTTGTCTGATTCCACCACGATGATGCTTTGGTCTTTTTCAACCACATCACCCACAGCGACTAAAATTTCAGCCACTGCTGCTTTATCAACACCTAAGTCAGGCACTGCAATATCAACAGGTCCAGACGCCGCAGCCGTAGACGGCGCTGGTGTTGCTTCTGCAACAACAGGTGCAGCAACAGGCTGTGCAGTTTCTTGCACAGCAGCCGATTCAACCGCAGCAGATGAAGCCGCCGTTTTCACCGTTAAAATCACTACACCTTCTTTCACTACATCGCCAGCACTGATTGTGATCGATTCAACACGGCCTGATACAGTACTTGGGACTTCGACTGTCGCTTTGTCTGATTCCACCACGATAATACTTTGATCGACATCAATCTCATCACCAACAGAGACCAAAATCTCACTTACCGTAGCTTTTTCTACGCCAATATCAGGAACTTGCACATCGATGCTTTGCGACTGAGGAGCATTGGCTGCAACAGATGCTGCTGCAGTTTGTTCTGCTTCCACAACCGGAGTTGGTTCTGCTGCTTCGTCTTCACTTGCATTTTGTACTGGCTCAGCTGTAGCAGTACTTTGACCTTCTGCTTCCAACTCGATCAGCACAGCACCTTCAGCAACACTGTCACCCAGATTAACTGCAATGCTTTTCACCACGCCTGCCGAAGTGCTTGGTACTTCAACAGAGGCTTTATCAGACTCTAACAACACAATGCTGTCATCGACGCTAATGCTGTCGCCGACTTTCACTAAAATCTCAGCGACCGTTGCTTTATCTACACCAATATCAGGAGTCGTAATTTGCATGATTAGTTCTCCTCTTTGTAGTCAGCCACAGCATGCAGTTCCGGCGTTTCTTGCGGAGCCCATGCCACTGGACGGTCAGTATCTAGTTCAAAGCTTGAGATGGCATCTTTAACTAAACGTGCATCAACTTCGCCTTCATCCGCGAGTTTTTTCAATGTTGCTACCACAATATGTGCGGCATCGACACCAAAGTAGCTACGTAAGTTGCCACGTGTATCTGAACGACCATAACCATCTGTACCTAATGCAACGAACGGACGATTGTCTGGAAGATAAGCACGGATTTGTTCGCTATAAGCACGCATGTGATCGGTTGCCGATACCACAATACCGTCTTTTTCACGAAGTAATTGAGAGATCCAAGCTTCTTTCGTATCTTCAGCCAATGGATGTAGGCGGTTGTATTCTTCACACGCCATACCATCACGAGCTAATTCGTTAAAGCTAGTGACGCTCCACACGTTTGAATGAATTTGATATTCATCACGAAGGATTTTCGCCGCTTTAATCACTTCACGCAGAATCACACCTGAACCCATCAACTGAACCGTTGCTTTCTCATCTTCTTCGAAGAGATACATACCACGTTTAATGCCTTCTTCAGCACCTTCAGGAATAGCAGGGTGTTCGTAGTTTTCATTCATTACTGTTAAGTAATAGAACACGCGCTCTTGGTTCACGTACATGCGTTTTAAACCATCATGTACGATCACTGCCAACTCATAACCAAAACATGGGTCATAAGAAATACAGTTTGGAATCGTATTTGCCAAGATATGTGAATGACCATCTTGGTGCTGTAAACCTTCACCGTTCAGTGTTGTACGACCCGCAGTTGCACCGAGCAAGAAGCCTTGCGCCTGCGCATCACCTGCAGCCCATGCAATATCGCCAATACGCTGGAAACCGAACATCGAGTAGTACATATACATCGGAATCATTGGCAAGTTATTGGTTGAATAACTGGTTCCTAACGCAGCCCAAGCACTCATCGCACCCGCTTCGTTAATCCCTTCTTGTAACATGTGACCATCTTTAGCTTCACGGTAATGCATCAACTGTTCTTGGTCTTCAGGGGTATATTTTTGACCATGCGCAGCATAGATCCCCAACTGACGGAACATACCTTCCAAACCGAAAGTACGCGCTTCATCTGGCACAATTGGTACGACACGATCTTTAATGGCTTTTTCTTTCAATAATGATGAAATCAAACGTACCATCAACATGGTCGTCGATTGCTCTTTACCGCCACTGCCTTTCAGTACCGCATCAAACACAGACAATTCAGGAATCGCCAGCTGTTCACTTTCTTTACGACGTGCAGGTAAATAACCACCCAATGCCTCACGACGCGCCTTCATGTATTTCAATTCAGGCGAGTTTTCACTCGGACGATAGAATGGCACTTCTTCAAGCTGTTCATCGGTAAATGGCAAGTTGAAACGGTTACGCACGTATTTCAACGACTCAAGCTGCATTTTCTTGATTTGATGCGTCTTATTGACTGCTTCAATCTCTTCCGACAAACCATAACCTTTGACTGTTTTTGCCAAGATAACTGTTGGCTGACCCGTTTCCTTCATCGCTTCGGCATAAGCCGCATACACTTTGAATGGGTCATGACCACCACGGTTCAGGTTATCAATATCTTCATCGCTTAAGTTGCGCACCAACTCTTCAGCTTCAGGATACTTACCAAAGAAATGTGCACGCGTATACGCACCACCTTTCACTTGATAACGCTGGAAGTCACCATCGACCGCTTCTTCCATCACCGCTTTTAAGGCACCTGAATCATCTTTTGCCAGTAACGGATCCCAATGACGACCCCAAACCACCTTAATTACGCGCCAGCCTGCACCACGGAACAATGATTCAAGTTCTTGAATAATTTTACCATTACCACGAACTGGGCCATCTAAACGCTGTAAGTTACAGTTCACGACCCAAATCAGATTGTCGAGCTTTTCACGACCTGCAAGTGAAATGGCACCTGTACTTTCAGGTTCATCCATTTCACCATCACCGAGGTAAGCCCAAACTTTACGGTTTTCTTCTTTGATCAGGCCACGGTTCATCAAGTACTTTTGAATGTGTGCTTGATAGATCGACATGATCGGGCCTAGACCCATCGATACGGTTGGGAACTGCCAATAATCTGGCATCAAGTACGGATGTGGGTATGAAGGTAAACCTTTACCGCCAACTTCACGACGGAAATTATTTAAATGTTCTTCAGTCAAACGACCTTCTAAGAACGAACGTGCATAGATACCTGGCGCACAGTGACCTTGATAATAGATCATGTCACCGCCAAAGCTGTCGCTATTGGCACGGAAGAAGTGGTTAAAACCCACGTCATATAAAGTGGCAGATGATGCAAAACTTGCCAAGTGACCACCTAAATCGTCACCTGTTTTATTGGCACGCAGTACCATCGCTAAGGCATTCCAGCGGATCAGCGCACGAATACGGCGCTCCATATCCGAATCACCCGGCATAGGCGGTTGTTCTTCAACTGAAATGGTATTTAAGTAAGGAGTATTTAGTCGCTGAATGGGAACGTGCTTAGCAATCGCTTGTTGATAGAGTTTTTCAAGCAAAAATGCAGCGCGGTCAGTTCCCATGTGCTGTAAAACTGAATCAAATGCGTCCTGCCATTCTTGGGTTTCTTGCGCATCTGTATCGCCATAAAACGCCATACTTCACCTATCCTATGTGCTAAATATATGGCTCTATTAGTACCATATTTTGGCTAGGCTGAGTTATCGCCACAGATGAATACGAAATAGCTCTATTATTTATTTACTAAATACTTATTGATTAACAATTACACAAATTTACATTTTTGGGTCAATTTTCGCCATATTTCATACAGACAATATTTTTTAGAATGATAATTTTATAGTTATTAGCGATAAATAAAAAAGCCATTGTCTGTAGAGGTTCAGACAATGGCTTCGTATACAGATGTTGTATGCGCTTATGGCAACATCGCTAAATACGTCGATGGGTTTTTGCGTTGACCATCTTTCACTACTTCGTAATGCAAATGTGGGCCAGTACAACGACCAGTACAACCAACGTTAGCAATATGCTCACCCGCAGCAACACGGTCGCCTACACGTGCAATTAAGCGTGATGCATGTGCATAACGTGTCAGGTAACCATTACCATGGTTGATTTCAACATATTGGCCATAACCTGTGCCCCAGCCTGATTTGGTTACAATGCCTGGACCCGTTGCATAAATAGGTGTACCACTTGCCGCAGAAAGATCTAAACCTGAATGATTTTCTGCACGGCCACCCATGGTACGGCCACCATAATTTGAGCTCACGCGCTTCATGTCTGGAAGTGGGTGGGCAATTAACCATGAATATGGATTATTTGAACTTGCTGAATAGTTTTGAGAGGAATTGCTTGAACCGTATTTTTTTGCGATTGTCGCATTGTTGAGTTCAATTGATTTTTCACGAATTTGAACATTCAACTTCGTTTCCGCTGGAACATCAATATCATTGCTTTCAGAGTAAGCACCTTGAGACAAAGTGCGAGTTAACTGTTCAATACGATCTGATGAGTCTGCTTGATTTAATTCAACTAAATCTGCAAAAGCGACTGAAGCGGCCGAAGCTGCCAATGAAAACGCCAATAAAATACGTCGTAAATGCATAAAAAACCTCTATAAACTGTTCTCTTTTGTTCCTTGTGTGATTTCGTCCTTGATATCAGCCAAAAGGAGCGCATAAGATTAAGACATAAACATGTAGGAAATATGTATGTCAGAACCTGTCAACGTCTTTCAACCAACAAGAAAACACATAAAAACAGGAAACTTGTCGTTTCTCTCAACGCAAGTTGCTGCATGGCAGAAACTTACGAAAATTGTTCAACCGCTATTGCCCCAACCGGATCAATGGCAAGTTGTTTGTTATATAAATGGTGTACTTATATTAACTGGAGAAAATCAGGCACTGATTAGTCAGTTGGCCTATTTGCAAAAGCAATATATTGCACAATTATCACAAATATACGAATTCAAGGATTTGCACAAGATTCAAGTCCGTCTGAGAACTCCGTCTCCAACGCCCCATTCCCCTGAAAAAATTTCAAGAACCCTCAGTACAGAAACTCAGGATTTACTCCGTAATGCTGCTGACTTTGTGAGCGACCCTAAGCTTAGCCAAGCAATGCTGCGTTTGGCAAGCAATAAAAAGTAACCACCCAGTTGTAACAGACAAATTTGAATGCTCAGAATGTGACAGACTTAACACTTACAAATGATACAATATAACATCACTATTATAAGACAATGACTTATGTCACATTCACATAACTAATTGGGCAATCATTAATGTCATCAAATGTTACAATTTCATAGCTATCTGGATCACTTTTGACATTGCGTAATAACTGATTATTTAATGCATGACCTGACTTATAGGCATCATATTTCGCAATAATTTGATGACCAAGCAAATATAAATCACCCACAGCATCTAATATTTTGTGACGAACAAACTCATCCGAGAAGCGTAAACCCTCTTCATTGACCACACCATTTTCATCTACGCCAATGGCATTTTCGAGACTCGCCCCCAAAGCCAAATTATTGGCTTTGAGATAATCCAAATCTTTCATAAAGCCAAAAGTCCGCGCTTCACTGACTTCATAGACAAATGTTTCGGTTGAAAAGTCGATGGTTGCCGATTGAAATTCTTTCTTAAATGCAGGATGGTCAAAATCAATCGTAAAATTTAATTGGAAACCGTCATGCGGTTGAAAGGCAGCACGTTTATCATCAATCAGTGCTTCGACAGGTTTAAGTATTTTTATGAATTTTTTAGGTGCATTTTGTTCTTGTAGTTCACCTTGCATAAGCAAATAAATGAACGGGCCTGCACTCCCATCCATAATAGGCACTTCAGATGCCGACACTTCCACAATCAGGTTATCAATCCCTAAACCAGCAATCGCACTCATAATGTGCTCAATTGTGCCCACCTTGGCGTTTTCTTGCACCAAGTTAGAACACATGAATGCTTCTTGAATCAGCATAGCATCAGCTGGAATATCAATCGGTGGATTTAAGTCGATACGACGAAACACAATGCCCCCATCGGCATGATGTGGCACAAAGTTAATCATCACTTTTTGCCCACTATGCAGTCCGATGCCACTCGCTTTCACGATGCGTTTCAGGGTACGTTGTTTCAACATGTGTCTTCTATCATCAGTTCACAAAACCGCTATACGTTAGCATATTTAGCCATTGATAAAAAACAAAAAGGTAGCTGATCAGCTACCTTTTGTAATCAATAGACACTTAAGTCATTGAATTTATGTTATTTACGTTGCTGATTTTTCAAGTAGTCTTGAATACTCATTGGCGTAGGGCGTGAATTCGATGCTGACGCCGCCGCAGCCGCCGGAGCAGCTGCTTCATTGTGCTGACGTTGAATCGCTGGTACATCATCTTCATCTACAGGTGCTTGTGCAGAAGCGACTGTACGCGTTGCTTGTGCGACAGGGCGTTTCACTGGCTCAGCAGAATCGGCAGAATTACGCGTTAAACCCGTTGCGATCACAGTTACACTAATTTCATCACGTGCATCTGGATCAAATACCGTACCGTAGAAAACTTGACCTTCATCAAGATCCACAATTTGGTTCACTACATCAGTGATTTCTTCAATTTCACCGAAGGTTACGTCATCGCCACCTGTTACGTTAATCAAAATGCCTTTTGCATTCATGATCGTCACGTTATCTAACAATGGGCTACGGATCGCTTGTTCAGCAGCTTGACGTGCACGGTTTTCACCACGACCAGAACCTGCACCCATCATGGCATAACCACGTGTACTCATCGCAGTTTTCAAATCGGCGAAGTCAAGGTTGATATGACCAGGACGCACCACAAGATCGAAGATACTACGTACAGCATTTAACAGTACGTCGTCTGCTTTTTTGTAAGCATCTTTCATCGAGATATCACGGAACACTTTTAGCAGGCGTTGGTTCGGAATAATAATCAGAGAATCAACATGTTGCTCAAGTGCTTCAATACCTTTCTCAGCAGATTGCTGACGACGTTTACCTTCAAAGTTAAACGGAGTCGTCACCACACCTACCGTTAAGATACCCATTTCTTTGGCAATTTCAGCAACAACTGGCGCAGCACCTGTACCTGTACCACCACCCATACCTGCAGTCACGAACACCATGTCCGTTCCTTCAAGGTGTTGGCGAATCAACTCACGGCTTTCTTCAGCAGCAGTTTGACCCACTTGTGGATTTGCACCTGCACCCAAACCACGGGTACTTTGCTCACCCAGTTGGATTTTAAATTGTGCATTCATGCGATCGAGTGCTTGTTTGTCTGTATTGGCACAAACAAATTTCACACCCTCGATATCTGATTCCAACATGTGTTGCACAGCGTTACCGCCAGCACCACCTACACCGAATACTGTGAAACGGGCTTGACCGTTGCTGTCGCTTTGATCATCTTCTAAAAATTCAAATGAGGCCATGCCTAAAAAATTCCTAATCCATAATTGGCAGACACTTCAGCCCGTATACTGCCTTGATCTTAATAAAAATTGTTTTTTAGAATGCTGTCCAAGTTCCAGCTTGTCAAGTACAAGCAATAATCCGTACAACTTCCCAACAATATTCCCAAATATTTCAACTTAAAAGATCGACTTCAAGGTGTCATTGAAGCCCGACCATGCCCGTTTTACCCGATTCAATACTGAAAGTTTTTCCGTATCTTCTGGCTCAACGATCGTATCTTGTGTTTCGCTTTGACTGAAAATTAACAGACCTGCGGCAGTCGCGTATTGTGAACGACGTAAAGCTGCTTGCTGTTGATCATCGGCATACACTTGCATAGGTGGATTACCTAAATGTGCAGAGACACCTAAAATCCGGCGTGCAAATGTCACCATTCCTTCAATTTGGCAGGCATCACCTGTGAGTACAACACCATGGTATAAACCATGAATTGCACCATGATCGACCAATTCATTACGCACTTGATTAAAGATTTCTTCATAGCGCGCAATAATGATTTCGGTCAGTTCAATACGGCTAATGGTTTGTGGACCATCAATCCCTTGGAACTGAATCATACTTTCAGGTTTAACCACTTTCAGGTCGACACAACCATACAACAGCTTAATGCGTTCCGCTTCTTCTGTTGTGGTTTGCAATACAGCAGCAATATCACGTGTTACATGCTCACCGCCACGTTGCAAGGTATGTGTCATCGCCAAGCGACCATCTAAATACACCGCGATATTGGTCGTACCTGCACCAATATCGACCAAGCACACACCATATTCTTTTTCATCTTTAAGCAAACTGGCTTCAGCTGTTGCTAATGATGAAATGACCATGCGTTCAACACCAATATTGGCGCCTTTTAATGCACGATCCAAATTCTGCATGGTGCTGATGGGCAACATCATCAAATGATAATGCCCTGTCATACTCCGTGCTGACATGCGAATCGGGTTTAATACCCACTCAGGTTCATCATCTAGTTCAAAACCTAAAGGTACAGCACTCACCAAATAGTGGTCAGACGTTAAATGACTGGCTTTGGCCAGTTCTAATGCACGCACCACTTCATTGGTGGTAATCGCATGGTCATTATTTTCAATTGGAGTGCGACCAGAGGCATAAAAACTTTTTAGTTCAGCACTTGGAATGGAAATCCACGCAGAATGTACACGACATTCCGCCATATCTTCCGCTTCCTGCACTGCATTTTTAATTGCGGTAACAACTTTATCGAGACTGACAATTTTCCCTTTATTCATGCCGCGGTTACGAGCGGTCGCCATCCCTACCACTTGGATATTGTCTGGCGCGTGTACCTTACCAATCAAAACTGAAACTTTGTGTGTCCCAATGTCAATCGCAACAACCGAGGGAACAGCTTCATTCATTATTTACTACTACCATTCACATGTTTGTTTAATTTATGGCTTAAAGCCTCTACTTATAAAGCCGATCATTATGGCTTTACAGGCGCTGCATTCGCAATGCCTATGTCATCACTGGTTACAACAAACTGACCATTTACCGACTTTGCTGGCACAGAGTTTTTCCATTGAATCGCTAAACCATTTCGGTAGCGCAAATCGATGGCAGAAATTCGTGGCCAAACAGGTTTTAAGTCACTGTGTGCGAGATAACTTAAACGCTGCAACTTACTCATGGTTTGATCCTGATCGACAATCACACGTAAGCCTGAATCAAACTGCATAAACCAAGTCATTCGTTCGGTTAAATATAATTCTTTTAAACGAATGCCAACAGGTATAAATAGTTGATTAATTTCATTATAGCGACGCATCATCATTTTGGACTGACTCGTCGGCCCATGCAATAACGGCAAATTCTGATGATTGGTCGGGGTTAATTCGGCAAATACATCACCACTGTCGCTTAACAGTCGCCCAGTTCCCCAACGTGCAATCGCTTGACGCGGCATCACCCGTACACGAATTGCATTTGGCCAAGCACGTGATACCACCACGCGATCGACCCACGAAATTTCTAAAGTACGGTCACGAATGACACGTAAATCAGAGGTAAAATAATTTTGAGTCATCATCGGTGAAACGTATGACATCACTTGTTGTTTTTCTTGGGCGCTACGCACACCCACCACATCAAGTTCAGCCACACGTGCATCCGTCATGACTTTATATAACCCCCAAATTCCGGCAATCAAAACCACACATGCAATAAACAACAACAGCCATCCACCCACATTGGTAAGCTTTTCCTTACGTGTCGGTGGTTTGTCATGTATCGATGTCGTTGCTGCACGTTTACGGCGCATAGACGCAGGAAGTTGAGCCATAATTTAGTGTGCCGCACCTGTCAGGGTTTGTTCCAAAATCGCGACACAAAGATCATCAAAACTATAACCTACGGCATTGGCCGCTTTTGGCACTAGAGAATGACTGGTCATACCCGGAACAGTATTTACCTCAAGTAACCAGAAGTTTCCTTCTGCATCCTGCATCGCGTCAATACGGCCCCAACCACTCGCACCTACCGCTTGGAAAGCGCGTAAAGATAAAGCTTGTAGACGCTTTTCTTCATCTTCAGTCAAGCCACATGGAATACCATATTGCACATCGTTACGGTTATATTTCGCTTCGTAATCGTAAAAAGCCACATCTGCAGGCGGTTCTAAACGAATCACCGGTAATGCCTGACCATTTAAAATCACAATGGTAAATTCACGTCCGGTAATCCATTTTTCAGCCATCACGACGGCATCATGCTGGGTCGCTTTGGCAATTGCGGTTGCAAAGTCTTCAATTTTTTCAACTTTGCTCATACCAATGCTTGAGCCTTCATGCACCGGCTTAATGATAAATGGCAAACCAATTGAATCTACAATTTCTTGTAAATCTGAATCTTTGCTGACAATACGATAAGGTGCTGTCGGTAGTTCTGAACCTTGCCAAACTTGTTTAGTTTTGACTTTATCCATACCAATCGCTGAGCCTTGAACGCCCGTTCCAGTGTACGGAATGTTTAACCATTCCAAAGTACCCTGAATTTGACCATCTTCACCACCACGGCCATGAAGTACGATAAATGCACGGTCATAAGCCACCAACTCAGTCACACTGCGTTGCTGCGGATCAAATGCTTCGGCATTTACACCCGAACGCACCAATGCTTCAAGTACAGCTTTACCACTATCGAGAGAAACCTCACGTTCGGCAGATTTCCCACCTAATAACACGGCAACTTTGCCGAATTTTGAAGCATTTGACACGTTTATATCCTTAAACTTTTATCTACAGTCTAAACAAACTTTGGATCACCAAGCGGTGATCATTTTACATAGAGATTGTTTTGAGCAAGTTCGATTGAGATTGCTCCAACATTACCTGCGCCCTGTGTTAATAACAAGTCATTTGCTTGTAACACTTTTTTCATTACTGCTTGTAAGTTGCCTTCTACTGGATCGATGAGAATCGGCTCAACTTCACCACGGAGACGAATGCTTCGAGCCAACGCACGACTATCCGCACCCACAATTGGTTTTTCACCTGCAGGATAAACTTCTAATAACAACAGTTGATCGACTTGAGACAAGACATCGACGAAGTCATCAAAACAGTCACGCGTACGACTAAAACGGTGTGGCTGAAACATCATCACCAAACGACGATCTGGATGACTTGCACGTGCTGCTTTAATGGTCGCTTCCACTTCTTTTGGATGGTGACCATAGTCATCGACCAATTTCACCAAGCCATCTTCAACTTCAAATTCGCCTTGTACTTGGAAACGGCGACCTACGCCACTGAAGCTTTCTAAGGCACGCGCAATCGCAGCATCAGAAACGCCTTCATCCGTTGCAATACCAATTGCTGCCAAGGCATTTAAGATGTTATGAAGACCCGGCAAGTTAATGGTTAAACGTAACGGCTCACGGTCTTTACGCAAAACGGTAAAGTGTGATTGCATGCCTTCTTGAGCCACATCAACAGCACGAATGTCGTTGTCTTCATTGAAACCATAAGTCACGACAGGACGACCAATACGCGGCATAATTTCACGGATGTTGGCATCATCACCACACATCACAGCTAAACCGTAAAATGGAAGACGCTGTAAGAATTGTACGAAGGTATCTTTCAATACATCGAAACTACCGCCATAAGTATCCATATGGTCAGCATCGATATTGGTGACAATCGTTGCCATTGGCTGTAAGTGTAGGAATGACGCATCCGACTCGTCCGCTTCAGCCACGATATAACGGCTTGCACCCAATGCAGCATTTACACCGGTACGATTTAACAAACCACCAATGACATAAGTTGGATCCAGATTTTCTTCTGCCAACATGCAGGTCACAAGACTGGTTGTCGTGGTTTTACCATGCGTCCCCGCAACGGCAATACCATGACGGTAACGCATTAATTCACCCAACATTTCTGCACGACGCACGACAGGTGTACGGGTTTCAATCGCCGCTTTCACTTCTGGGTTTTCAGAATCAATAGCTGTTGATACCACGATTACATTGGCACCTTGAATATTTTCAGCAGCATGACCAATGAAAACTTGAATGCCATTTTCTTCAAGCTGAGCCGTGGTTTTCGACGCTTTAATATCTGAACCTGAAACTTTATAGCCTTGGTTTTTCAATACTTCGGCAATACCACACATGCCCGCACCACCAATCCCAATAAAATGGATGTGTTTAATACGGCGCATTTCTGGCACTTTAATGAGCTTTTTCGCTTGATCGGCAGGCGTTGATGGAGACATAGATTACTCGAATTTTACAAATCTTGAATTAAACCAACCACGTGCTGTGTCGCATCGGGTTGTGCCTGTTGTCGAGCCTTAACCGCCATTTCCATAAGTCGTTGGCGATTCATCAGCGGCTTCAACAACGCTGTTAAACTTTCTGCGGTCATATCCGCTTGTGGGCAAATTTTTGCAGCATTGATATTGGCCAAGAACCCTGCATTTGCAGTTTGATGGTCATCCACTGCACTTGGCAGAGGAACAAACACGGCTGCTACACCTGCTGTCGCAATTTCAGTGACGGTTAGCGCACCAGCACGGCAGATAATCAAATCCGCTGCAGAATAGGCTGCTGCCATATCTTCAATAAACGGCTGAACTTCAACTTGCATATGTTCAGGTGCATTTGCATAACGAGCCAATGTGCTTTCAGCGTTATTTTGACCACACTGGTGATATACACTGAGTGGCTGTTCTAATTGCTGCAAGGCTGCCGGCACACATTCATTTAAGGCACGTGCGCCCAGTGAGCCACCCACAATTAAAACCCGTAATGGCAACCCAGCTTTTTCACGCTCTTGGTAACGCCATGACGGATTTAAAATTTCTGTAATTTCTTTACGTACAGGATTCCCTGTGGTTACGATTTTATCTTGTGCTGGAAAGGTATTTGGAAATGCCTGACAAACAATTTTGGCCACACGTGACAACTGCGTATTGGTAAAACCTGCCACCGCATTTTGTTCATGGATAATGACTGGAATGCCCAATGCACGAGCTGCCAAGCCACCCGGCCCAGCCACATACCCCCCAAAGCCTGCAACTGCATCGACTTTGAGTTGTTTCATATAACGCATGGCACTCAATGTAGCTTTGAGAATTTTAAATGGTGCCATCAGCTTACGCACGACTCCATTGCCGCGTACGCCTTGGATATCAATTTGATAAATTGGAATATTATGCTTTTTAAGCAGGCGATTTTCCATACCTGTTGGCGTTGCGAGCCAAGAAACTTCACAGCCTTGTTGTTGCAACTCTTTGGCAACAGCGAGCGCTGGAAAGACGTGACCACCGGTTCCGGCAGCCATCATCATGACATGTTTCGGCTTTACTTGCGTTACTTCGGTCACTGTCTAATTCTTCAATTCTAAAAAGAGGCTAATGATATTCGATTTTAAGCAAACAATTGTAATCACAAACGCATGACCGTGAAAGGTAATTTACTTTTTTTCAACAGGCGTATGATTGTTTTTTTCTACTATTTTAAAAGTTTAAACTAGTTTTATTATTAATCTATGAGAATTGAAAAAAAATCAGACAATTTTTCACTTTAATTGCATTCACTTACAGTTTTTTTGCTTTTTTAGCTCCCCTCCCCTTAGCGCAGGACAAAAAAGAGCCCGTGAAGGACTCTTTTAAATCTAGTGCAAAATTAAGCTTTTAAACCTGTCTCAAGGACATCAAATAAATCATCGGCAATCGAGGTGCCAAATTGCGCATCAATTTCACGTACGCAGGTCGGACTGGTGACATTGATTTCAGTCACGTAATTACCAATCACATCCAAACCAACAAAGACCAAACCTTTTTCACGAAGGAATGGTCCGACTTTGGCTGCAATGGCTTTATCATTTTCGGTCAATGGACGCGCCTCGCCCAAACCACCTGCCGCCAAGTTGCCACGCACTTCACCATTTTGCGGAATACGCGCCAAACAATACGGTACGGGTTCGCCATTGATCATCAAAATACGTTTGTCACCATCCACAATTTCAGGGATGTATCGCTGCGCCATAATCGGCTGTGTGCCGTTATTGGTCAGGATTTCAATGGTTGAACCAATATTAACGCCATCTTGGTATAAACGGAAAATGCCCATGCCGCCCATGCCGTCTAATGGCTTCACAATCACATCACCATGTTCTTGTAAAAATTCACGAATCAGACTTTGCTGCGAAGTCACCAAGGTTGGTACTTGAAGTTCAGGGAATTGTGTCGCAAACAATTTTTCATTGCAGTCACGTAGGCTTTGTGGCTTGTTAATAATCCATGCACCTTCGCGTTCAGCCTGTTCCAAAATATAGGTGGTGTAGACAAAGTTCATGTCAAACGGCGGATCTTTACGCATCAAAACCACGTCATAAGCAGCAATTGGTTCTTTTTGTTTTTCGCCGAGTTCGTAATAGTGGTTGTAGTCTTCAAAAACTTTTAGCGGTGAAATCAAACCAAAGGCTTTGCCTTGATCGATATATAAATCTTGCTGTAATGCATAGCCTAGCTCATGTCCACGACGTGCTGCTGCCCATAGCATCGCCATTGAGGTATCTTTTTTTAGGTTTACATTTTCGATGGGATCCATCACAACAAGTACACGCATTATTCAGTGCTCTGTTCATTATCAATTTATGAATGAGTATAGCCGAGATTTTTCTTTTGTTTATTCTGATTTTGCATGTGTATGTATGGATTCGTGTGATGCAGGCGATAATTCGATATATTTCTATCATCGGCCTTATCTCAATAAAGGAAATAAGCCGTGAAAGCATTATGGCGTTAGGCCTGTGTAAATCGACGCCAAACAATCGATACAGATATTCATCACATCTACATCTCGCCCATCACTATTTTTGGTGAAAAAACACGTGCTTTTTATTTTTTTTTAGCTATTGTGTTAATTATTGTAAATAAAGAAATAGAATTAATTAATGATCAACATTGAGCAGATGGCTATCATTCTTAATGCTTTGCCAGACCCTGCTTTTGTCATATCGCGTAGTGGAAAATACGTTGCGGTTTTTGGTGGGCGCGATAATCGCTATTACCACAATGGTTCCGGTCTTGTTGGTACCTATATTTCAGATGTGATCAAGCCAGATAAAGCCAACTTGTTTATGCAACTGATCGGCCAAGCTCTAGCATCAGGAAATCTACTCATCGAAGAGTACGAATTGAGCAATAGGGATGTAAAAGGTCTGCCCGATTATGGTCCTGAAGAGCCCATTTGGTTTGAAGTGCGCATCCAAGCCCTCAGTTTTTCGGTAGATGAAGAAGACGTTGTACTTTGGGTCGCAAGTAATATTTCAGCGCGTCACAACTTGGAAATCAAGCTGAAGGAACTCAGCCATACGGATCAATTAACCGGTCTTTTCAACCGAAGAAAATTAGAGCATGACTTAGCATTACATTATGAGTCATACCTACGGCATTCCATACAGACCTCGATCTTGATGTTCGATCTTGATAACCTCAAAAAAATCAACGACAGTAAAGGCCATCATGTCGGTGATGAGGCAATCCGAGCAGTCGCAGATATTCTTCGTTTAACGCTGCGTAAGACCGATTGCGCCTGCCGCTTAGGTGGAGATGAGTTTGTGGTCGCCTTGCCCAACACGGGCTGCGAGCAGGCCATCCAGTTTGCCAAACGGATTCATGAACATTCCAGAAAAGAATTAAGTCGGTTTTCAATAGATAACGCGCATGTCACCGTGAGCATAGGAGTGACAACCATCATGCCTGAAGATTGCACCTACGAAGATACAATTCAACGTGCTGATCTAGCGCTGTATAAAGCTAAACATGGCGGGAAAAATAGAATTGTCGCGGCCTAAGTGTGCGCCAGAAATAAACCAAATTTCACAGTCTATTTTGCAATTCGATATTCAAGCCGTTGTGATTGCTCAACATGAACTCTTTTCCCTTTTCAGCATCATTTTAATTTAGATAGGTGTTTAATATGCAGCAAGCCATTGTTGATTTTGCCTTGGATGATGAAAATCATTGGTATGCCATTTTAGCTTGTGGTCATACACAGCATGTCCGCCATGATCCTCCATGGCAAAACCGTCCTTGGGTTATCACTGAGCAAGGACGGAAAGAAAAGTTAGGGGTAATGTTGGAATGTAAGAAGTGTGATGAAGAGATTTTATGTTAAATAGACTTAAAATTTGATGAAATTTCTTTGAATTCTAGGGCTGACTTTTGGGTGTTGGGAATATGGCCATAAACATATTCATCCTTCGTCTGAAAAAAGAAATCAAAACTCTGACTCATCAGTGAATCTTGTTGACTTTGCTTGTGGTAAATTGGAGCGAGACGGTTTATATAGAAGTTGATCCATTCTACTGGATTAGAAAATTCTGAATAGTCTTTTAAATCAATATATAGATTCTGTAAATCTGTAGAAATTAATTCGGTGATGGTTTTGCTGCAACTCGTGGTGTGCCACTATCTTCTCCACCTGCTCTACCCATGAAAAAATTTATCAATGGTGTATTAATAGAAACAGCATTCCAAAATCAATTTAATGATCATAGGAATAACGTAAATTGAAGAAAAAAATTGGAATTTTTATCATCCTTATAGGCCTAATTATGGTAATAGCTGCTAATTTTGAAAAGAAATATGAAACTCAGATCAGTATTGACTTAGATGAAGATATAAGGAAAGAAAATTTAAAAATAATAATAAATACATATGGTTATTTACTAGATGGTTATGAGCCAAGTAAACATATTGGTCAGACAAATACGTGTTTATTTTTATATAAGGATGCTCAGATTCAAGAATATAGAAATACTAAAATCAATAAATATAGTGATTATTATATCTACGCTAAATATGGAAATAAGTATGCAAAAATGAAATATACGAACTCTTTAGTTATGGGGAACAATGAAACTTCTATAAAAATTTTTATTAAAAAATTTAATGATTTATATTACATTTCTTCAAGTAATATAACACCTAGTATTGAAGCTATTTCAGAAAATTCCTTTAAAAATATAGATGCTTTCAAGAGTAATAAGCATGACATTAAGATGTTAGGCTATCTAGATAAGCCTTAATTATTATGTTTACCTTAAGTCTAATTTATGAATTTTTTTATAAATGTTTAATATTAATTTCCTGTTGGAAAGCCATGAAACATCCATTGTATTCCCCATAAGATTACTAAAATGAGGATCACCCAAACAATAATCTTTAACATATACATTTTGTAAGTTTTCCTAAATTAACATAACACACGTTATACGAAATTCTTTAAATTTTCTATAAGCATCAATACTTTAACTAAAGCCGTTTCAGTAAATAGCGCACTGAGACGGCTTTTTATTGATTCTTCACGTTTAACGCCTACTTTTTAAGCAATATTTCACGTTTTTTGTTAGTTAGATGCAACAATCATCATTTAAAGACGTAAAAAAGGCAGCTTCAGCTGCCTTTTGAAATCCCGAAAAATTAGATGCCGTATTTAACACGGTACGCTTCCATTTTCGCTAAAGCTTCAGTCTCACCTTTAGCCTCTAAGAATGTCATCAAATCTTTCATGGTAATTAAAGCATGAACTGGGATTTCGAGTTCTTTTTGTACTTCTTGAATCGCAGATAAGTCGCCTTGACCTTTTTCTTGACGGTCTAGCGCCACCAATACCCCCGCAATTTGCGCGCCAGCATTTTTCAAAATAGTCACCACTTCACGAATCGCTGTACCCGCAGTGATCACATCATCAATAATCCAGACTTTTTTACCTTCAACAGACGCACCAACCAATACACCGCCTTCGCCATGGTCTTTCGCTTCTTTACGGTTAAAGCCCCAAGGTACGCTCACACCATGGTTCTGTGACAGTGCGACAGCCGTTGCAGCTACAAATGGAATACCTTTATAAGCTGGGCCAAAGACCACTTCCACATTATCGCATTCTGTTAATTTAGCTGCATAGCCAGAAGCCAATAATGATAAGGCTTCACCATCGTTCAGTAGACCTGCATTAAAAAAATAAGGACTCACACGACCCGATTTTAAAGTAAACTCACCAAATTTAAGCACACCACGTGATAATGCCAGTTCGATAAAAGCTTGTGGATTAAATGCCGCTTGCGCTGTCATGAGGTGCTCCATTTTTTTAAGTTTGAGGTTAAACCTGAGCATGATACCAAAGAGTAGCTATCCAAGTGATCAAAAAATTTTACGTGTCGTTTCAATTAATGTGAATGGTCTGCGTTCCGCTGAAAAAAAAGGTATTTTTGACTGGATGGCAACTTCAGATGCCGATGTCATCTGCATGCAAGAAAGTCGCATTACCCATGAACAATGGACCGATAAATTTAAACCCGAAGGTTGGTTTACACACCTTTTCCCTGCAGAACGCCCAGGCTATGCCGGTACTGCGATTTATAGCCGCCTACCTTTTGTTTCAGTGACAGATGGTTTAGGTTTTGAATTGGCAGACACTCAAGGCCGCTTTATTTCTGCTGAGTTCGATTTAGGACTTGGACAAACTGCACATATTTGCTCGCTCTACCTGCCTTCTGGTTCATCGGGTGAAGAAGCTCAGGCGCGCAAAGACCTATTTTTAGGCGAATATCAACAAATTTTGAAGCAATGGCGTGCTGAAAATAAGTCAGTGATTGTTTGCGGTGACTACAACATCGTACACAAACGTATTGATATTAAAAATTGGTCTGGGAACCAAAAGGCTTCAGGCTGCTTACCACATGAACGTGCATGGCTCGATCATATTTATGATGAGCTTGGCTATGTCGACACCTTCCGTGAGGTACGTAAAGAAGCCGAGCTTTACTCTTGGTGGTCTAACCGCGGACAAGCGCGTGCCAAAAATGTGGGTTGGCGTATCGACTACCATGCATGTTCACCAGACTGGAAAGAACGTACAGTCAATGCTTGGATATTTAAAGATGAATGGTTTAGCGACCACGCCCCTGTGATTATTGATTATAAAATTTAAGCTACCAACAATTAATTGAGTGAACGATTGTTTACTCAATTAGAGGTTATTTCTCACATTACATGACGAATTTGTGGATTTATCTCACAACTCGAACGTAGCATTATGGTCGCACGGCAAAGGGACATGTCAGGATGACACAAAAGGATTGGACGCCGAAGGAAGTATAAAAACAAACTAAATGATTTAGCTTGTTTTCAAGGATGTGACAATGGACGTTGGACTGAGACCCGCATGATCAGGATGATTAAATGCGGGTTTTCTCTTATCTAGCCCTTACATCTCTAGACTCCCCCAAATAAAACAGCTAAAAATTCGATCTGCACAGCAAATTCTTATTCTCGCTTTATTTTTACTTCTGACTGTGCAACCTTAGGCTGAATTTTCTAGTTATGGCATCGCTTTCTTTTCTGATTCGTTTTGTTCTGTACGCTATTCTAAAACGCCAAAATGTCGTTTTGATGACAATGCCTAATATTTACAGCATGCGACTTGTACAGCAAAACATTTATTTCTTAATCCACATCACGATCGGGCTTTGAGCATTGATGAATTAGCCTGTAGGATAATGCTGAATTGTATTTTTTATCTTATTGTTTTGAATAATTGAGGACACCTGTTCATGCTTAAAATTTATGGCATCAAAAACTGCAATACCATGAAAAAAGCTTTCGACTTGCTCAACGAATTAGGCCTAAGCTACGAATTTCATGACTATAAAAAACAAGCGATTGATGCTGAAACCGTAAAAAAATGGCTCGATGCCAAAGGTGCTGATGTGATTCTCAACAAAAAAGGCACCACATGGAAAAAACTCAGTGAAGAAGAGCAACAGACAGCCTTAGCCACTGAAGAAAATTTGATTCAGTGCTTAACAGCGCATAGCAGCATGATTAAACGCCCAGTACTCGATACAGGTAGCGACTTATTGGTTGGCTTTGATGAAAACGCTTACCGTGCATTGAAATAAATGTTTTCATCACACTCATGCACTGCCCTTGTTCAATTTTGACTGAGCAACCAGTCATAAAAAAAGCCTGACGATGTCAGGCTTTTTGTAGGAATCACGTCAAATTAGTTGGCGCGGATCCATGTTTGGTTACGACCTAAAGCAGCAACACCAATAAAGCCGCGAAGCTCTAGTTTTTTGCCGCCATCAGCCAATTGACCTTTTAACTTGTAAGTTTTACCTGATTGAGGATCCAAAATTGAACCACTCTCATAGCTTGTACCACCAACATTTTTAAGACCGGTCACAATACGCAAGCCTTTTAATGATTTGTTGTGATATGGGCCTTCACATTTTTTACATGCATTCTCTTCACCTGGTGTCAAAACTGACTGAATGCTCGCTGAAAGCGTACCATTTTTTTGCTCGGTGAATTTTACAATCGCTTTTGGCTGCTTGGTTTTATCATCAATGGTTTTCCAAGTTGTACCATTTAGCGGGTCTGCAGCATTTGCAAATGCGGCTAAACTCATCAATCCTAATGCTAGTGCAATTTTTTTCATTTTTGTTTATTTCCCTGGTCTGATATAGACGACATTAGTATCCAAAAGTCACAACAATTTATCAATTTTTGTATGTGACCGTTTAGTGTAACCTTGTAATTTGTGTTGGTAAATATGCTCACACGATTCCAAAAATAGAAAAAGATGGAAAGACAATGAAGATATCACCACTGACGAAACAACTGATTACAGAAAGCATTTTAAAAACCACAATCCGTGGGCCGAGCCAGTTCAATTTACCGCCCAATACTTTACGTTTTGCTTTGGAACAAATGTGTCGTGCATTTCCTCAAAACCCTGATGTACAAATTCGTCCAATTCGCTTAGCCGGCTTAAAAGCCGAAGAAATCAAACCACAACAGGCATCGACCCAACTCATTTTTCATATTCATGGGGGCGCATTTTTCTTGGGTTCGATGAACACGCATCGGGCGTTTCTGACTCAAGTTGCGGCACGCACGCAAATGCAAGTGTTACATTTGGATTATCCTTTATCCCCAGAAGCACAGTTCCCTGAAGCACTCGATGCCCTTTTTGATGTGTATGCGGTGTTATTAGATCAAGGGGTTCAAGCCAAAGACATTATTTTGTCAGGCGACTCTTGTGGTGCAAACTTGGCGCTTGCCTTAGCCCTTAAAATTCAACAGGACCAACTTCCACAAGTCAGTGGTTTGGTGTTAATGTCACCGTTTTTAGACTTGACGCTGAGCAGTGAATCCCTACGCTATAACCGTAAGCATGATGCGCTGTTAAGCATAGAAGCCCTCGAAACAGGTATTAATTATTATGTACCCCGCTCGGTCGATCGAGCTGATCCATTGGTCTCGCCTTTTTTTGCAGAGCTCAAAGGACTACCTCCGATTCATATTCAAGTGGGTTCTAAAGAAATTTTATTGGATGATGCGCAGCGCTTTAAAGTCAAAGCAGAAGAAGCCGGCCTAGATGTCGAATTCAAGTTATACACTGGCATGTGGCATAACTTCCAAATGTTTAGCCCATGGTTTGAAGAAGGACAGCGTGCGCTGAGTGATTTAGCCGATTTTGCACACCGACTAGATCAGGACTAATCCCTGAAAACTAATTCCTTAAGAACAGATCAAAGTCACCATAAAAAAAGGTCAGCAGATGCTGACCTAAGAGGGAAATGTCAATCTATTAAATGGCTTGAATTTGAGTCTGAGCTGTCGCCATTGCCTGTGCTTTCATATCTGGTCCCATATTGACACCTTCGGCACGAATCACATCAATATCGCTGACACCTGTAAAATTAAACACGGCTTTTAATAAACCTTCTTGATAATCTACAGGGCTGTTATCGCCATACACACCGCCACGACTGCTGGCAATGTAGACTTTTTTGTCACCTGCCAAGCCCACTGGACCTTGTTCTGTATATTTAAAAGTACGACCTGCAACACTGATACGGTCAATCCATGCTTTCAAAGTTGATGGCAAACCGAAGTTATACATAGCAGCACCAACCACAACCACATCGGCATCCAAATACTGTTGTAACAGTTGCTCGCCTAAAGCCGATTGTTCTGCATTTTGACCCATCAAAATTTCACTGCTGAGATGTGGAATCTGCTGTACTGCTAAATCGAGATATTGAACCTGTGCAGCATCCCCATGTTTTTGCTGTAGCTGTTGTACAATTTCAGCGCTAAGTTGACGCGAAACTGAAGCGTCGCCCATGATGCTTGAATCAATATGCAAAATTTTCATGACTAAAACCTAAAGCTGTTGTTATTAACTTGAGCCTAGTGTAATCACTTTTCATAAATAGAATAATCCCGATCCTTATGACACTATGTTTTATTTTTAGAACAATCTTTTTAAACTCGTAAAAAAATTTAAAATTACTGAGCGGTTCTTGACCGTTATCAAGTGTAAATTTTCATGCTAATGTAAGCCTATAAAATGATATCTATATAAACTTTAAGAAAAAAACTGATAACTCGAACAGGGCAATGACACAGGATGACGGTGAAATCAAGCATACGTGACATGATCCTTCGCAATAGAATCGCCCAGTATTTGCTGGAAGATGAAGTGGTGATGAATTGGAGTATCCTGAAAAAGTGTATGCTCATGCTGATGCTTGGCTCAGCCATTCATCTGCTTTGGATCATTTGGAAATTTTATGTTTATGTCACGCCAGAACTTTGGCAGTGGGTTAACCTTGATCTCATCCACTCTCAATTGTGGACCAATATCGTCTTTTTTTGCTTAATGGTCCTCCTGATTTGGCCTTGCTATGCTGGAAAAGATAATCCCAAGATTCAGCTAATTTTACCTTATCTTTCGGTCGGCTTATTCGTCATTTCTTTATGTCGTGATGGTTATTTAATTGGCGTTATGAGTCCAGCCACCATGATCTCCTACGTGAGCCTTGTGACCGTTGGATTGGTACTATTTACACGAAAAATCGTCTATAGCATGCTGATCCCAGCCACGATTTTTTTATCTATTTGCATGTATTTAAGCATCCGCGGCATTATCCCCTATGCCCCGATTTTTCAACCTCATGCCTATGGCTATCAAAATAGTTTTTGGCTCTTCTCAATGATCTTTTTCATTGTTCCTATTTTATTAACCTGTTTGGCTTTATTTGAAATCTTACTCAGCCAATGGCGTCATCGAGAGCATCTGATTCAAAAACTTAGTCAAGTCGACCCACTGACCAATTTATTTAATCGACGCAGTATCAATCAATGTTTGGAACAGCTCGATAGTGCTAAAACAGATACATATGCACTGGTCTTATTGGACTTAGACCATTTCAAACGCATCAATGATGAATATGGACACGATAAAGGCGATGAAACCTTGATTCTCGTCAGCCAAGTATTAAACCAACATTTACGCGGTAGTGATGTGGTTGGGCGGTTTGGCGGGGAAGAGTTTATTTTGGTGCTAAAAAATTCTAACTTAGAACAAGCGATATTCATTGCAGAGCGCTGTCGAAAAGCCATTGAGCAGCTTGAAATTTGGGGACATGATGGTCAGTCAATTCATGTGACAGCCAGTTTTGGCATTGCGATTTCTACGCCAGAATTGGTACCGCAACAATTGCTGACCCATGCTGATCAGGCGCTATATGCAGCTAAAGCTGGTGGTCGTAACATGGTGATGGCCTACACTGAACAACAAAGCTTTAGCCATTTGGTTTAAAACTTTTATATAGATCAGACGTGGCGTTGAGCTTTTAACGTGGATACTGTTCCATACGACGGACTGGCTGTTCCTGTTGAGCAGCCGTGATCCATGCCACCACAGAAGGATGCTGTAAAATCTTTTGCATATAACGCTGTGTGTTGTCACTTACAGGTAACTGAAAGGTCTGTAAACGTGTCACCACGGGTGCAAAAAACGCATCGGCAATACTAAATTCACCGCATAGAAAGCCATCCACCGCAGGACGACTCGACCAAATCTGCTCGATTCGAGTCACTTCAGCACGCAATTCGGCATGTTCAGACCATAATCTCTGACCATGACGACCATAATCCGCCTGCAGATTCATACTACATAAGCTACGCAATTGCATAAAACTACTGTGCATTTCCGCGCAAATACTACGTGCCCATGCGCGTTGCGCGGGATCTTTAGGCCACAGTGGAAGATCTTGAAACTGCTCTGCCAAATATTCACAAATTGCCAATGAGTCCCAAATCATCACACCGTCATGTTGCAGTAGGGGCACTTTACCATTGGCATGTAGGGCTAACATTTGCTGCTTGAATGCTCCGCCATCTGCTTCTTCAGAAAAAGGAATCAAGATCTCTTGAAAGGGTAAATTAAACGCGTGTAACACCAACCACGGTCGCATAGACCACGTCGAATAGTTTTTATTGGCAATATATAATTGCATCATTTTTATTCTCCACGCGATTTAAATTTTTCCAATTGCGCGAGCAATTCTTTCTCGCTAAAAGCACCCGTCAAACGCAGTCCACGTATCTCTTGATGCGCTGTATCTAAAAATAAATAGGTCGGTGGCCCTAAAATATCCCATTGATTGAGCAGTACTTGATGGGTTGCATCATACTGACTCAAATCTAACTTAATTAAGTAATACGGTGCCAAAGCCTGTTGTACCGCAGCCGATTTTAAAACTTTATGTTCAATCGGCTGACAGGCCACACACCAATCGGCATAGACATCAATAATCGCGGATTGACCTTGGGGAATTTCACTTAATAAACGTTGAAACTCTTCCGCTGTATGTGCCACATGCCAAGCACTTTGTTGTTGATTTTCTTCGACTAAAAAACGTTGGCTGTGTTGATATTGACTGTACACAATATAAGGTACGGCGGCACAGAACACCAAGATATACAGCCATTTGAGCTGAGTACTGCGCCATAAAATGCGCCAAAGCACATAAGCGCTAAACACCAGACCCAGAGCAAGGGATAACCACTGTAACCAAGCTTCACTGATCAATGGTCGAATAAAATACAAAGCCAATGCCAACATAATGAAAGCAAAGAGCACCTTGATTTGATTCATCCACAAACCCGCTTTAGGCAATACCCGTGAGCCAAGGACACTGGCCAACAATAGCGGGGTCCCCATGCCAAAGCCGAGGGTGAATAACAATAACGCACCTTGCCACTGACTTTGGGTTTGGGAAATAAATAATAATGCGCCTGCCAACGGTGCTGTCATACAAGGACCGACCAGTAATGCTGAAATCATCCCCATGACCCCAGCGCCAACGAGACTACCGCCCTTTTGCATCGACTGAGCTTGGTCTAAGCGATTGACCCAACTGCGTGGCAATTTCAGTTCAAATAAACCAAATAAATTCAGGGCAAAAACCACAAAGAGTACGCTAAAGGCAATTAAGGTCGAGGGTTGTTGCAACCAACGCTGGAAATTCAAACCTGCAGACGACGCCACCAAGCCGAGAATGGCATACACCATCGCCATACTGGTGACAAAAGTCAGTGCAATCATCCATGCTTTTAAACCTCGGCTGTCGCGGACAATCAGTGAGGTTAAAATCGGCAGCATTGGCAATGAACAAGGGGTAAAAGCCAGCAAAAAACCCAGGCCAAAAAACAGCAAAAGTCCATAAAATATAGAGCTTTGCGCTAATTTTTCAGACCACATTTGGTCGCTTGCGGTATAGCGTTCAGAAGCCAGTGCAGCATTATCTGCCCTCTGCTGATCTAAACGATTCGCCGTAGGCTGTTCAGCATTATTTTCTGCTGCAAAGTCGAGTAAACGTTTGCTTGGAGTGGCTAGATTTTGCTGTGTGACCAAACCAGAAGCATCCGTTTCAAAGCTGATGCTCTGTGGTGGATAACACACCCGATCCTTGGCACAGCCTTGCCAACTGACTTGATAAGTCTGCAGTTTTTGAGTTGGAATTTTAAAACTCAACTGTTGGTAATACACCTGCGTATGACCATAGTTATCGTCTTTTAAATCCTCAGCAGCAGGCAAATCCAAAGCCAAAACTTGATTGCCCTGCTTCACCTCTATTTTGTGCTGATACAGATAATAATGCGCTGGAATATCCCAACTCAGCTCCGCCTGATCTGCACGATCGGAGACGACCGAGAAAGGAAAAGCATCTTCAGCTGAAAGTAATGCATCCTGAGCAGAGACGTCCATACTGAACGACAGCACAGCCGCTGCCGCAACATAAGTCCATTGTTTCATTCAGCTGAATTCATCCTCAGTCTGTATTTATACGTTTTAAAATTTAGGGTTCTTTTAGAACAGGTAAGATACGCCCAAACCGGACTGATAATTTTTATGACCGCCGGTGAGTTCTAGACCGACGCTCGCATCCAACTGCATACGATCCGAAACGGCATATGTCAGACCTGAAGCCAAAGACACTTCCTGATCGGTACTCTCTGCTTTGCGATAAACCAGCTCAGAGAAACCCGATAAATTACCTGCTATTTGATATTCCATTCCCGGAATGGCACTCACAGCCCAATCACCATCTTGAACCTCATAACGCATGGTCATTGAAGTCCCAATTGTATCGCTATAATCATAAGCCACAGCGGAAGTCAGACTATAAATGTCATCTTCAGCACTAAAGCCTTCATTGCCTGTTGCAATAATGGCTTCAGCAAGAATAGCCATCGACAATTTCTCATCATTCAAATCAATGGCTTTTTTCAGGCCAATGCTGACATCACCCAAACCATCGTCTTCAACTGAGCGACCCGCAACTTTGGTTTTAGACCATGTAGGACCTTGCCAACCCAATTGCAATTCCAAATCTTTTGCCAAACCAGTACGGAATAACATGTCTGCATTTAAAGTGGTGCTTTTTACTTTTTCACCATTTTCATCACGACTTTCACTATAGCTCGCTGCTGGCAAACTTTGTTCCCATGCCAAACGACCTACAGGGGTAATGCCTGTGCCCATACCCGCGCCCGGACGGTCAAATGAAAAATCCGCCGCAAATGCAGACAGGCTCAAACTGGATAATGTTGCAATGCTTAAAACTTTAAATACAGTCATGTTTTTACTCACAATTATGCTAATTCTTTGGTCATTTTTGCGCCATGGCTACGCAAAAGCTCCAAGGTTTGTTTTTCTTCTTCCAATGCTTCCGACCAATTTACCGCGTCAAAATCACAGTCAAAAAATAATTCACTAATCGACGACAAAATGGTTAAACCATCGCTATCAATCATATTTGGATTCACTTTTTCATCCAATAAACGCTGTACCGCAGGGACACATGCTGCACTCGCGGCATCCCATAATGGACCATAAATTTCTTCAGCATCCCATAAATGCACATTGGCTTTGGCTTGAATCAGCGCTTCCAAGATTTGCATATGTACGTCTAAATGTTGTGTTTTCTGTTCTGCTGTTAAGGGTTGGCCTGCTTCATACGCTTCGCAAACCATTTCCCACCATTTAAACAAACCATCAGACCATACAGAAACCGCAGGTCCTTTTTCAAAGTCGATAAAATTTGGATTAAGACCATCTGCCAACAGGCGTTGCACCTGTGCAAGATCTTGTTCTTCTAACGCTTGCACAAAAAGCTGTTGTTGCGCTGTTAACATCTGGAAAGCTCACTTCAATTTATTTTGATCTATTATGCCGAATAAAGCTGCGTTTGTTTGAATTTCATGTAAAACAAAATACAAAACACACAAAAAAAGCCCCGCAGGGCTTTTTTTAAATTTTGAGACTTATTCGTCGTCTACGCTGTCATCCGCTTCAGCAAAAGCAGGTTGCGTACTGCGTGGGTTCTCTTTCTTTTCGAACACATGTTCAAGACTACGTTTAAGTCGATCAATTGCACCGTGAATAGCTGTATCTACATTATGACCACGATGGTTGACCACGACAGGTTTCAAACCTGCTGGACGTGCTTCAATCATACATTTGATGTCGTCGCTGCCGCCCTTGTCCCCATTTTCATCACTTAAATGCACCGAAAAGTGGGTAATGCGTTCACTATGGCGCTGAAATTCTTCATTAAGTTCTGCACGAACGTATGTAATTAGTCGATCACTGTTTATAATGTTTTTATCTGTACGGATTTCAATGTTCATAATATCATCCTCATATCTATCTGTATTAGCTATAAAAATTTGTGCAAAACTTATTATCTTGGCACGTTACATTTGCTGTAAATGTTACAGCAATGACCATCTTCAACTTTGTATGGAACGTCGTCCTCCACATTGAATGATGAACACTTTAGAGTCTGCAGATCCGTGTCCTTATACTTCGAATATCGGTCTTAAGTTAGAATTTTGCAAGTGCTATTTTGATATTTTTTTAATATCCATAAAAAAGTAAGACTTTATTGTAGATTTGCATTGTTTTAATAGATTTGGGTCATATTTTTGTGCATTTCCTCGACGCCCACCTTCTATTTGCACAATTCCATTCAAACTCAAAATCTCGCTTTTACCGTCATCGATCATTCACAGCGTATTTCCCCTTCAAATTACAAAACAATTTTGCCGTTGAGTAAAATTTGGCTTTATTTTTGCTTAATAATCTGTATGCTTTCAGTGCTTCTCGGGGGAGATATTTTTTAATGAAACTTACACAAATCGTTGCATCATGTGCATTAGCATCTGCTGCTGCTTTCACTCAAGCTTCACCTATCGTATGGCAAGATTTCAGCTTAACTGGCCTATATGGTGAAAATTATGTTGTGCCTTTTGATGGTGACAACAATGAACAGAAAACGATCACAGCTGAATATGCCGCTAAACTGAAATATTCAGATGTATTCTTCTTCGTTGACCAAGCTTGGGACAAAGATGATGAAGCATCGACTTACCTTGAGCTTGCACCGCGCCTTAGCTTAGGCGAAGTTTCTGGTAAAGACCTTTCTATGGGGCCGATCAAAGACGTTCTGATTGCAACGACTTGGGAACATAATGCCGGCTACGACAAAAATTCTGAGTTTAATAACTTCTTGTATGGTATTGGCTTTGCTTTAGACATTCCATATACACAGTATGCAAACATCAACTTCTATAAAGCCGATAATGATTCTAAATCAGCCGGTACTAAAGATGATTATCAAATGACGATCACTTATGCTGTGCCATTTAAAATTGGCTCTGAAGATTTTCTAGTAGATGCTTTCCTTGACTGGTCAACAGCTGAAAAAGGGGCGCAAGCTAGTGAATTAAACTGGACAAGCCAATATAAATGGAATATAGGTAAGCATATCTCTCCTAAGACTAAGCTCTACGTAGGTGTTGAACACTCGGTTTGGAACAACAAATATGGCCTGAAAGGTCAGGACCAAAACGATGTCAGCGCTTTGGTGAAATACCACTTCTAAGTTCGACTCAGAACGCGATGAAGAAAAAAGCAAGGTTCATCACCTTGCTTTTTTTATGCCTAAGTTTTTAAATTGACTTTATTTTTATCAGAAATTTGCGCATGTCTTTTCTCATTCGACCTGCAACTCCACAAGACTTAGCGGCCATTCTCGCAATCTATAATCATGAAGTTCTCAACGGCTTTGCGACATGGAATGATCAAGCTTACACTCTTGACTCTTTTCAACAGAAATTGCAGGATTTCCAAAAGCAAAATTTTCCTTTTGTGGTGATTGAAGATCAGGATCAACAGCAAATCGCCGGTTATGCTGACTATGGTTCTTTCCGCCATTTTGCTGGCTATCGACATACTGTTGAGCATTCTGTCTATATTGACCCAAACTATGCTCGACAGGGTCTTGGTCAGCAATTATTAGAGCACCTAATTCAGCATGCCAAAAGCCAAAGTATGCATGTCATGATCGCTGGCATTGATCACGGCAATAGCGCCTCGATTGCCCTGCACAAAAAATTAGGCTTTAAGCAAACAGGTTATATGCCCGAAGTGGGACAAAAGTTTGGTGAATGGCGTGATCTGGTCCTGATGCAACTTCAGTTATAGCCCGTATTGAGCTGTGTTTATGGTAATTTATCCAAACGAATACCATCTTGTATCACACTCAGCACCGATAAATTATGACGCACCGCATCACGATAAAGATCTTGTAACTGTAAAAAAAGTAGTTTTAATTCGGCCAATTTAAGCTCTTGCTCAGGTGCGGTTTCTGCAATCGTGACCAAATAACGTTTTTTGATTTCATCCACGCTTAACTGTTGTAATGCCTGATGGATTTCTGCAACGCGAACTACAGTATTGTAATGCACTGCAAGGCTCAGTCCCGGTCGTCGCTCTGACAAAGGATGTTCTGCCTGAATGGCATAACTCAGTGCCGCAACTGAATCACTGTTCACGCTTAATAATGGATTCAACTCTTGCCACGCTTCCCCTAAAAAAAAGGAGTGTTGTACAAAAGGTGAATCCAAGACATCTTGAGGGGTTTCTGCTTCTAAAATCAGAGTTTCCAAATCATTCGGTGGGATCAAATATAATATCGCGTCCATATTCTTATCTTCTTGTTATGTCGTACATTTAGATTAATGTAATCCACACAAAAATAAAGCAGATATTTTGTATATTCGACTGCAGTTGATCGAATACTGATGGATGCCCATTCGCCCTTTACCAAAGTTTCAGTACTGCACTTAGCATCACTGAAGCACGACATGCTGAAGCTTCAAATGACGATACTGAGAACAACTTAAGCTTATGGTTTAAAACAAAAAAAATTTATGCCACTCGTTTTTTTGATGCCATTTCCATGACCAGCAACGATTTTTTGAGCGTAGTAAATTGAATGAAAAGAGTAACGAGCTTGATTGATACAAGCCCGCCACACATCGCAGTCAACTAAATATTAAATCGCCACCAATTCCCGAATGCCTTTTTCAGGCATTTCACTACCGACACCTTGTGCAATCACTTGCCCCCGCGCCATCACGGTATATTCATCTGCCAGTTCTTCTGCAAAGTCATAAAACTGTTCAACTAAAACAATCGCCATTTCTCCGCCAGCGGCTAACTGACGAATCACACGGCCAATGTCTTTAATAATCGACGGCTGAATGCCTTCGGTCGGTTCATCTAAAATCAATACCCGTGGTTCGGAAGCGAGCGCACGGGCAATCGCCAATTGTTGCTGCTGACCTCCAGATAAATCTCCACCTCGACGATGTTTCATTTCATCCAATACGGGGAAAATCTCATAGAGATGTTCTGGCACTTTTCGGGTTTTAGCGCCTTTAAATTTTGCCATCCCAATCAAAATATTTTCTTCAACGGTCAAGGTTGAAAAAATGTCCCGTCCTTGCGGTACATAAGCCAAGCCTTCACGTACACGTTGCTCTGGACTCAGTTTAGAAATGTCTTTGCCATCCAGTAAGATCTGCCCAGACTTGATCGGTAAAATGCCCATTAAACATTTTAAGAGGGTGGTTTTACCCACACCATTTCGCCCGAGCACCACTGAACATGCCCCCACGGGAGCGGCAAATGTCACATCTCTTAAAATATGACTGCCACCATAAAACTGATTGACGTCTTTGACTTCTAACATGGTCTGCTCCTTAACGTCCAAGATATTTTTCAATGACATCTTCATTGGCTTGGACTTCGGCCAATGTACCCTCGGCCAAAATCGCACCTTGCGCCAACACGGTGACTTTTTCACTGATGGTGTCAATAAAGCTCATGTCATGTTCAACCACGATAAGGGTGTGGTTCTTTTTTAACTCTAAACATAGCTCTGCAGTGCGCTCTGTTTCAGCATCGGTCATCCCTGCTACAGGTTCATCCAGCAAAATCAACTTTGGACGCTGCATCAGTAGCATGCCTATTTCTAACCACTGCTTTTGACCATGTGACAACAGCCCTGCCGGTTTATGGATTAATTCTTCTAAGCGGATTTGTGCTAAAGATTCGTCCAAGGCATTTTGCGCATCTGGATCGAGTTTGCTGAAGAAACTCTTTTTCACCCGTTTATCTTTCGGTGCTGCCAATAACAGGTTTTCCATCACAGTAAAATTTTCAAATACAGTAGGCTTTTGAAACTTACGACCGATCCCAGCTTCTGCAATTTGCTCTGTACTCATTTTTGCCAAATCATAGGTTTGCCCAAAAAAAGCCGAACCTTCTGTCGGACGAGTTTTCCCTGTAATCACATCCATCAGCGTGGTTTTGCCTGCACCATTGGGACCAATGATGCAGCGCAGCTCACCTTCTTTGATATATAACGACAAATCATTTAATGCACGGAAAGAATCAAACCAGACACTGACTTTTTCTAAATACAAGGCAATGCCGTGACTGAAATCCGCACCCTGCTCCTTTGGTCGTCCATAACCTTCAGCAGCATGACCGCCATGCGGTTGAACCCATTGATCATTCATTCGCTGCGCTCCTTTTTAAACCGCTCTAATAACCCAATCACACCTTTTGGCAGGAATATCGTTACCACAATAAACAGCGCACCTAAAATCAATAGCCATGCCTCTGGATAAGCCACCGTGAAATAGGTCTTCACCCCATTGATTAAACCTGCACCCAGTATCGGGCCAATCAGCGTACCGCGACCACCTGCAGCCACCCACACCGCCATTTCAATCGAATTGACAGGGTTCATCTCACTCGGGTTAATAATGCCAACTTGGGGTACATACAGAGCGCCTGCAATCCCTGCGATCACGGCAGACAACACCCATGCAGAGAGCTTGTACCATAAGGTGCGGTAACCTAAATATTGCAAACGGTTTTCACTGTCACGAATTGCACCGAGTACACGACCATAGGGTTTATTCATCAGGTGGCGTAAGCCGACAAAACAGACCAGCAAAGTCAGTGCCGTGAGGAAACACAAGGTTGCACGCATTGGTGCAGAGGTAATATCCATACCCAAAATGGTTTTAAAACCGGTAAAGCCGTTGTTACCGCCAAAGCCGGTTTCATTGCGGAAAAACAGTAGCGCCGCAGCAAAGGTCATGGCTTGGGTAATAATTGAAAAATACACGCCTTTAATTTTTGAGCGGAAGGCAAAGAAGCCAAAAATGAAGGCAATCAGTCCTGGGACCAAAACCACCAAAGCCAATGCCCACACGATATGTTCAGTACCCATCCAGTACCACGGTAGCTCGGTCCAACTCAAAAAGCGCATAAAGTCGGGTAAGCCATCGCCTGCCGCTTCACGCATGAGATACATGCCAAAGGCATAGCCGCCCAAGGCAAAGTACAAACCATGCCCCAAGCTTAAAATGCCGGCATAGCCCCAAACCAAATCTAAGGCCAATGCCACCAAGGCGAGACACATAATCTTGCCAATGAGCGTGACCCAATACGCTGATAAATGCAGTGCTGAATCGGCGGGTAATACATGTAACCAAGGTAAAATCAGTAAAATGGCAAAGCACACGGCAATCGCCATACCGCTATAGGGTTTATCCGATAATAACGAAGTGATTTTCATGCGCTTACTCCACAAAACGGCCTTTGATGGCAAACAAACCTTGTGGACGTTTTTGAATAAACAAAATCACAAGAACCAGTAGAATAATTTTCGCTAAGACTGCACCCATGCCGATTTCCAGCACTGTGCCACTGACACCTAGACCTAAAGCCGCCAATACTGCGCCCCATACTTGGCCAACACCGCCAACCACAACCACCAAGAACGCATCGATAATATAGTTTTGTCCTAGGTCAGGACCGACATTGCCGACTTGTGCTAAGGCACAGCCTGCTAGACCTGCAAGCCCCGAACCTAAACCAAAAGCCATCATGTCAATGCGGCTAGAACGGATACCAACGGCCTGTGCCATTTGACGGTTTTGCGTCACGGCACGAACAAATAAACCAAAGCGGGTTTTATTCAGCAAGTAAACCAGCAACAGGAGTACCGCAATGGTAAAGCCAATAATGGCAATACGGTTATAAGGCAGCATCAGGCTCGGTGTCACGGCAATGCCCCCAGACAGCCATGAAATATTCGACACCTCAACGTTCTGCGCTCCAAAAACCATACGCACCAATTGCATTAAAATTAAGCTCACACCAAAGGTGGCTAATAGCGTTTCCAATTGACGGCCATACAAGGGACGAATAACAGTACGTTCAATCAACATGCCGATCAAAGCGCTAACAAAAAATGCAGCAGGAATCGCGGCAATCAAGTACCAATCGACATAGCTACTGAGATAACTCTTAAACAGGCTTTGCACCACATAAGTGGTATAGGCCCCGATCATGATCAGTTCACCATGCGCCATGTTAATCACGCCAAGCAGACCATACGTAATGGCTAAGCCCAACGCCGCCAGCAATAAAATACTGGCCGTGCTCAGTCCAGAAAAGACATGTCCAGTCCATTCACTGGCCTGAATACGGGTTTTAATATTGCTCTTGGCTTCTGTCAGTGCGGCTTTTAACTCGGGATGCAGGTTGGCTTGTTGTAATTCCTGTTCCACCATCGCCAATACATCGGGACGGTTAGAATCTTGCAGCACTTTAGCCGCCTGTATTTTTTGTAAAACATCAGGGTTTTGATAGTCCAAGCGCGCTTTAAGCTGCGCTAAACGGGCTTTAACTTTGTTATTTTTTTCATTTAAATACAATTGATTAATATTTTTAACATCCAACTCAGCCAAGTTATTTTCTAAAATATCAATTGCATCCAAACGTTGGTTTAAATCATCCGATTGCAGCTTTTCTTTCGCTTGCGCAAACGTTAAGGCTTTACGAAGGGTATTCACCAAGGTGACTTGAGATAAATCGGCAGGCCAATCCGTCACGGTTTGCAAATCAGGATAGCTCAATAATTTTTCGTCAGTTTCTAAAATATAGGTTTGACCGCTTTGACCACTATATAACTGGTCTTTTTCGACCAATGCGGCCAACTGATCTAAGGATTCAATATCGCCCGGCCATTGATTGAGTAAGCTGCGGCGCTCGGTAAAACTACCGCGAACAAATTGCTGAATGGCGTCACCTTGCTGCACAGATTGCACCGTAGGTGCCACATCTGCTGCTGTTTCTGCATGCACGATTTGCAGACAGAATAATTGGCTCAGGAATAGAAACAGGATCGGGAAATTGCGTAATTTTTTCATCTTATAAGCATCCCTATTGAGTAATAGAACAACCCCATACAGGGATCACATCAAAAAAGGCCTGCTACACAATAGCAACAGGCATTCGAATTGAATTATTTAGGGATGTACGGGCTCCATGGCTCTGCAGCAATGGTTTTTGCGGTTTTGTGCACCACATCAAACTGACCATCGGCACGGATCTGACCAATCATGACTGGTTTATGCAAATGATGGTTCGACGCATCCATTTGCAAGGTATAGCCCGATGGCGCTTTAAATTCTTGGCCGGCCATAGCTTCACGCACTTTATCGACATCTGTGCTTCCTGCTTTTTCTACCGCTTGTTTCCACATATTGATGCCGACATAGGTAGCCTCCATCGGGTCATTGGTCACAAATTTATCGGCATTTGGCAGTTTGTATTCCACGGCATACTGCTTCATTTTATTGGTGAATTCAGTATTCACTGGATTTTTCACCGACATGAAGTAGTTCCACGACGCTAAGTGTCCTACCAGCGGCTTGGTATCGATACCGCGTAATTCCTCTTCACCCACAGAGAACGCCATCACTGGAATATCCGCAGCTTTGATGCCTTGGTTGCCCAATTCACGATAGAACGGCACATTTGAATCGCCGTTAATGGTCGAGATCACAGCAGTCTTTTTCCCTGCCGCAAACTTCTTCACATTGCCCACAATGGTTTGATAGTTGCTATGACCAAATGGGGTATATTCTTCCATGATGTCTGCATCGGCAATGCCTTTCGACTTCAAAAATGCACGTAAGATTTTGTTGGTGGTACGTGGGTAAACATAGTCTGTGCCCAATAGTACAAAGCGTTCTGCCTTACCACCCTCTTCACTCATCAGATATTCAACAGCAGGAATCGCTTGCTGATTCGGTGCTGCACCTGTGTAGAAAATATTTTTAGACTGTTCCTGACCTTCATACTGAACAGGGTAGAACAATAAGCCATTTAATTCTTCAACCACGGGTAAAACCGACTTACGAGATACCGACGTCCAGCAACCAAAAATCACGGCTACTTTGTCTTGGGTAATCAACTGACGGGTTTTTTCCGCAAATAGTGGCCAGTCCGATGCAGGGTCAACCACCACAGGTTCTAGTTTTTTACCCAATACCCCGCCATTGGCATTAATTTCATTAATCGCCATCAAGGCCGTATCTTTAAGAGAAGTTTCTGAAATCGCCATCGTGCCTGACAGCGAATGTAAGATCCCAACTTTAATGGTGTCATCACTTGCTGCAGCGGCTTTTGGTTCAGATGCAGCACTTTCTGTTTTTTCTTCTGCAGGTTTTGAACAGCCCGTTAAAGCAATCGCCCCAGTCATCGTTGCCGCTAAAATACTTTTAGCAAATACATTACGTTGAAACATTATTTACACTCCCAACCTAAGCTTGTAAGTCACATTTTTAAAATACATTTGTTGTCTTTCATCACAACAGAGCAATTCAATAACTGTGCCAAGCCTTATTTTTTATTTTGATTGAGTGCTTTTATTTATTTTTAAATATTATTTTTCATATAGTTATATTCAAAAAACCTGCTTGTATTTTTTTATGGGTCGACTCAAACACAGTCAAATCACCGCAAAGATGCATACAAACTTGTATCCAACATTTGACCTATAATTGAACAATTTTGCGACGTTTTTCAAAAAACACGGTGTTTTAGCACACAAATCATGCAGCTTTTCCTACATTTGAAGCAAAAAAAAACCACTTACGTGGTTTTTTCTTATTGCCATTTTAAACTGCCAAATCGGCTAAATTACCCTTCTGCTCTAGCCAATGCTTACGGTCTGAAGAGCGTTTCTTCGCCAATAATTTGTCGAGTAAACCTGAAGTAAACTGTACGTCATCCAAGTCCAGTTGCACTAAACGACGTGTATCGGGATCCATAGTCGTTTCACGCAACTGACTCGCGTTCATCTCGCCCAATCCTTTAAATCGTGTGATTTGAGGATTTTTGGTTTTACATTTCTTTAAGATGCTTTCTAGTTCATCTTCATCCAAGGCATAGTGCACATCTTTATTGTCATCTATACGGAACAGCGGTGGCATCGCCACAAACAGATGCCCTTCCTCAACCAAAGTATGGAAATGTTTGACGAACAGTGCGCAAAGTAAAGTTGCAATGTGCAAACCATCCGAGTCGGCATCGGCCAAGATGCAAATCTTGCCATAACGAAGTTCTGACAAGTCGTCACTACCCGGATCAACGCCAATCGCAATCGCAATATCATGTACTTCTTGCGATGCTAAGACTTCATCAGAAGACACTTCCCAAGTATTTAAGATCTTACCGCGGATCGGCATGATCGCTTGGAAGTTCTTATCACGTGCTTGCTTGGCAGAACCACCTGCAGAATCCCCTTCCACAATAAACAGTTCTGATTCTTCGAGGGTATGACCCACACAGTCAGCCAATTTACCCGGTAAAGCTGGACCTGAAACGATCTTTTTACGTTCCACTTTTTTCGCGGCTTTTAAACGGCGACCGGCCTTGGCAATCACCATTTCAGCCAGTTGCATGGCAATATCGGAGTTTTGATTTAGCCACAGTGCAAAGGCATCTTTGGCAATATTTAACACCACACCAGAGGCTTCACGGCTTGAAAGTCGTTCTTTGGTTTGACCCGAAAATTGTGGCTCTTGGAATTTCAAAGACAGAATAAAGTTGACACCATCCCACACATCTTCGGCAGACAGCTTCATATTCCGTGGGAGTAAATTCCGTAATTCACAGAATTCACGAATCGCATCTGTCACACCCGAACGTAAACCGTTGACATGGGTACCACCTTGCGCGGTCGGGATGAGGTTGACATACGACTCTTGAATGGACTCACCGCCTTCCACATTCCAACAAATCGCAAACTCAGCGCTGGCACGCTCTGCCTCACCAGTCGCCACAAATGCAGGGGCAGGAACGATATCACGGTCTTGCAGTTCATCCATCAAATAGTCAACCAGACCATTTTCAAACTGCCATTCAATTTTTTCGTTATTGATTTGATCGACATAAATGATTTGTAGACCGGCTGCCAATACTGCTTTGGCTTTTAAATTATGTTTAAGCGCTTTTAAGGCAAATTTAGGTGAGTCAAAATATTTCGCTTCAGGCCAAAAATGCACAGTCGTTCCTGTCGCACGTTTGGCACATTTACCTTCTAAAACTTCCAGTGGCGCAACTGGTTCACCGTGTTCAAAGGCCATTTTGTACAGGTTGCCATGACGTTGAACTTCCACCTCAACACGGTTAGACAATGCGTTGACGACAGAAATCCCTACACCATGTAGACCACCTGAAAATTGATAATTGTCTGTGCTGAATTTACCGCCGGCATGTAGTTTGGTCAGAATAATTTCAATCCCGCTTTGACCATACTCAGGATGAATGTCAACTGGCATCCCACGACCATTATCTTCAACTGACAATGAGCCATCTTTATACACTGTCACGGTAATTTTATTGGCATGTCCTGCAAGCGCTTCATCGACGGCGTTATCTATCACTTCCTGCGCCAAATGGTTTGGTCGTGTAGTGTCTGTATACATCCCCGGACGACGACGTACCGGATCTAGGCCAGATAAAACTTCAAGTGATTGAGCCGTATATTGCGTCACGTTGCAAAATTCCCTGCATTTTTGGTTAAAACATTTCTTCAAGCGCTACAGTATATGCTTTTTTATTAAAATGCATATCTCTTGCGATCAGCCGCCATTTTCTTAAACAATTTAAACGTCAAATGATGTCGTAACTGCCCATTTTTTGTATGTTAGATCTGGCATGTCAGCATTTGTATTGGATCATTTTATTTAGACATATTTTTGACAGCATCGGACAAAAACTGCAAGAGCATCGGTATTTTTTCTGCAAAATCATCCATGCCATGTGTTCCACCCACCTCAGTGATCAGCATAGCCATACCGGCTTGAGTCGCACTATAAAAATCAGCGGCATCTCGATAATCCAAGGTTTCATCACCTTGTTGGAGCAAGACCAACAGTTGATCTGCGTTCTCAACCTTAGATACAGCCAAAGCCTGCATTTGATTGAGCTGTGCATCATCCAAGCACCACGTTTCTGTCACCTGATAGGGCAATGCCGTCTCGCCAAATAAATCACGAAATAATTGCCATGGATAGACCGCAGGATTGATGAGCACCGCAGGAATGTGATGCCGTGCCATCAACTGCGTCGCATAAAAACCACCTAAACTACTCCCCACCAAAACCACATCATCCAAACCTTCTATCAGCTCTGACATCTGCTGCATTACCTGTAGCGGTGGCATATTCAAATCTGGCAAATGTACGTGCACACCAATTAAGTTTGCACAATAGCGTCGCAATATCTGTCCTTTCACTGAATTTGAGTTACTTTGAAAACCATGCAAATACACAATATTCATCATTTTGATTCCAAATTGATCTTTAAATTGCTTTAAAAGTGGCATATAAGTGCTAACTGCGTCACATTTTCTAAATTTGAATTTTTAGTAAAATTGTCAGACAAAAGGCATTCACCGACAGGTCTGTTATCGGTATTGTAAAAGCTGTTCGTGAGAATTTTATAAAATAAACAATGAAACTTCAGGCTATTCCAGTAATAAATACAATCGAGGGATAGCATTGAATGTAAGGATAGGAACATTATGCCTAGCTTAACACCATTGCATGAAACCTATTGTAAATGGGACCGCACACCACCCAGTCAAGCAGATGTGCTGGAAGGTTTGGCACAACTCGTGACAATGCGTTTTAGTGATGTCGTGCATGACTTGATCAAAAACATTCAACGTGAAATTTTAATCAGTATTTTTGGAATGAGCGAACAAGGCTCGAAAGCCTTTCATAAGCAGCCGACCATTGCACGGATTTACGAATTTTCTTACAACACCTTTTTCAATTATGGCAATTATTTACTCGCACCAACGCTGCGTAGCATTATTGAAAAATTCCCACGCTTACACGACAAACCGCTCACGCCGTCTTTACATTTTTTAGTGGGCGCGCTGAATGGGGTCTTGGGCGACTATTTACTGAAATATCACAACCCGATGGCCTTACCAATGGTGGTTTACGACCATTATGGTGCGGTACAAAAAGGCGAATTAACCGGTCGTATTACCCTGTTGATTCATGGGCTCTGCATGAATCATCTGTCATGGTCGACAGCCAAATATGGCGGCATTGGTGAAAAATTACTGTCACAACGTGACCACAACACCATGCTGTATTTAAATTACAACACGGGTCGTCGTATTTCGACCAATGGCCGCAGCCTTGCCAATACATTAGAAGATTTGGTCCGTCGCAACCCCGGTATTACCAGTATCGACTTAATTGGTCATAGTATGGGGGGCTTAGTGTCCCGTAGTGCCATTTTTTATGGCAAACAAAATATGTATCAATGGATTCATCAAGTTGAAAATCTAGTCTGCTTGGGCTCACCACATCATGGTGCGGTACTTGAACGTGTCGGATTTCATTTGCAAGATCAATTGGGGCGTTTCCCCTTGGTCAAAATCGTAGGTCACGTGGTGAATATTCGCAGTAACGGCATTTTAGATTTGCGCTATGGCAGCGTGCGTGATGATGATTGGGAACATAATGATGTCCGCATTGGACTCATGGACGACAACCGTAAACCTGCCCCGATTCCATCACATATCAATACCTACCTCGTGGCAGGGACCATTGAATATGAACATCGTCGCAATAAAACGCGACATGTGATTGGAGATTACTTGGTCAGCGTGAAAAGTGCCTTAGGGGAACACCCAAATGCACGTTATCAGCTTAAAGTGCCAGATTCACATAAAGCGATTTTTTATGGCCTGAACCATTTTGAAATTCAGCATCACCCTCAAGTGGCCGAGCAAATCGTGCATTGGTTCTATCCAAACAATGACGATAAAGCTTGTGATCATATCTATGAATTTATGATGGACTTGGAAAGTATGGAAGGCATTGCCCTAACCTAAAGTAAAATTTCTACCATGTGTATGCGTAAAAAAAGCCCTCAACTGAGGGCTTTTTTTTACATCATAGAATTAAAATTTATCACGTAAACGTGGCACTGGTCTGCTTGGGTATTTACGCAATAACTGCCAAAGACTGAGCAAAGTTAAGACTGCAAAAAACACCAATGACCAAACCGGTAAGGATTGTCCCAAGAAGGTCCAATCCACTTTGGCACATTCACCAGAGCCGGTCAGTACTTGCTCAAAGACCGATTTTAAAGGCAGCGTTTCTACCCAATAATCCAGTCCTGGGCCACAGCTAGGTACTTTGTCTGGCGGTAAGTTTTGCAGCCAAATATGACGCGCAGCCACCCCAGCAGACCAAAGAATTGATAGTGTCCCCAACAATGCGTAAATGCGTTTACCCCAATTCGATGCTGGATTGTGAATCAATGCAATCAATGAAATGATGCCGAGTCCAATCAAACCAATACGTTGGAATACGCATAACGGACAAGGTTCTAAGCCTTGTACATGTTCTAAAAACAGCGCAAAAGACATACCGATCACGCTGGCTAAAAACAACAAACCACTCACGAAGCGGAAACTCCATTTCATGGTAAATCCTCTTAAAATTTTTTATCTAAAGTTTTTCAAATATTCTTCAAAACTCAAGGTGCAATCTTGCTCAAGTTGAGCCTGTTTTTCTAAAGACTGCTCAGCAGCTTGTGCAAAATATGCTGCAGTTTCAGGGCTCAAGACATGCTGCTCATACACTTCAGCATGTTGTAAGGCCATAAAGCTACCAAAGCCCCAAGTTCCACCTTGTTCTAAAGTATCGCTAATCATACGTGCCGACAATGTTTCATCGACTTCATCGATGCGTGATTGCATCACAGCCATTGCCTGAGTGTAAATATCTGTGTTGTAAGAATCATCCAGCAATTCAGCCAACGGTTGCATCGCTGCAACATGTGTACGACACCATGTTTCAATTGGAATCGCCTGACCTTGCTGTAAAATCACTGCGTTTGGCGCACGACCACGGTTTACTACTTCCGCCTGATTTTTCTCAATTTCATTTTGTTCGGCATCTAACAATGCTGGGCTGTCTTGCAATAAACAGTATAAAGCCACCACTTCGAGCAAGCCTGCCGTGTCTTCATTGATCCCAATCGGGCTATAAGGATTGACGTCTACCGCACGTAATTCAACATAACCTACGCCACGATTTTGCAGGGCTTCAGACGGTGTTTCACCATCCTGCGGCACTTGTTTCGGACGAACCAAACTGTAGTATTCATTTTCAATTTGCAACACATGGTCATTAATTTGAATCGGTTCGCCCTGTTCATCATTTAAACCTAAATGACTAAATGCGGCATATGGGGTATGCACCGCTTTTTGCAAACCTTCTAAATACGCCTGAATGTCGTTGTAGTGAATCCCTAACTGTTTTTGTGCTGAATTTTGATAGCCAAAATTTCCCATACGCAGTGCCGTTGCATAAGGTAAAAATAACGTGCCTTTTAAGAGCGGTAACAGCTGATGTTCACGTCCAGTCATAAAACATTTACACACCGACGGGCTCGCCCCAACCAAAAACATCACCAATGGCGTTAAACGAATAAAATTACGGATCAGGCCAAAATAACGGTGACTGCGATAATCCTGTAAGCTCAATGCTTTGAGGGCATCGTCAGTTTCGTGCTGTTGTAGTGCTTCAAAGAAATGATCTGGGAAGGATAAATTATAATGCACCCCTGAAATGGTCTGCATACGGCGACCATAGCGCACCCCTAAACCACGACGGTACAAGGTTTTAAAACGTCCTATATTCGAGCTGCCATATTGCGCTAAACGAATACTGTCTTCGTCTTTATCCAACATGCATGGCATCGACAAAGGCCAAAGTTTTTCACCATGTTCCAAATGCGTATGCGCAACAGCATGAATATCTTGCAGATAATTCAACGCCTCTGTAATGGTTTCTTTTGGCGGTGTGATAAATTCCATTAAAGCTTCAGAATAGTCTGTCGTAATATGCGGATGAGTCAAAGCCGCACCCAAGGCTTGGGGATGGTCGGCCTGAGACAAGAAACCGTTGCTTTGCATACGTAAGCTTTCACGCTCAATACCGCGCAACATTCCTTTAATCAGCGAAGAATCTACCCAAGTCGGTAAAATGTCTTGAGAGGTCGATTCGGGTTGACTCATTGCTATCTCGCTTAAATGGAAGAAACTACTAAAATAAAATCATCAGTTTATATCAGTATAACGCGATTTGAAGTGGGCAAATGACCCACTGTATAGTTTTGAGACAAACCGTGATTTTATTTTGGCAATTTTTTATCACAAACTTACTCTATATGACATTTGAAATTTGTGATTTTATAAACAAATATATGCTAATAATGCTTAAAACTTATGAATTATCAAGATATTCTCGAATTTTGGTTTAACCCAGAAAATCAGCCCAATTGGTTCGCTAAAAGCAATAATTTTGATGTTTTAATCGAAAAAAAGTTTAAAGACATCCATCTTGCAGCCAGTCAAGCAGAACTATGGCAATGGCGTACGACTGCTAAAGGTCGTTTGGCTGAAATTATTGTTTTAGATCAATTTTCTAGAAATTTATTCCGTGATTCTGGCTTGGCTTTTGCCCAAGATGCACTGGCTTTGGCGCTTGCACAAGAAGCCATCGCGCAGGGTTTAGATCTACAATTAAGCCCTGAACAGCGCTCATTTTTATATATGCCCTTTATGCATAGCGAATCGACAAAAATCCATCAAAGCGCGTTAAAATTATTTGAGCAACTGGGCAATCCGATCAACTTAGAATTTGAAAAAAAGCATAAAGTGATTATCGATCGATTTGGACGTTACCCGCATCGCAATGCGGTATTGGGCAGAACATCTACAGCAGAGGAATTGGAATTTTTAACCCAACCCAATTCTAGCTTTTAATTGACGGCTTTTGGCCAGTATCTCCCCCTTGCCATGAACCGACTGAACAGGAGTATGCGCATGAACAAACTCATTATCGCAGCAGCCATGACCGCAGCACTGGGCTTCACCGGCTGTGCAAGCACCCCATCGAAGCCTTTAACCTTCGAACAATTGGGTCGTTATGCTGCAACGCCATTAAATGCTCAAAGCTATCGGATTAGCTTCCAAGCTAGCCCCAATATGAGCTATGGCACTGCCGAAGAAATCACCTTGGTTAAAGCTGCTCAAACCACCCTACACAATGGCTTTCAATATTTTAAAGTCATGGATGACCCGAGTAATCGGAGTCAAAAACCGCCGCGCCAAGCAGTGATTTACCCAGACCCTATGCCTTATCCATATGGCTATTACCGTCGCCATCCCGGCTTTTGGCCAGGCCCGTTTTATGACGTTCCACAGGTGGTCACACTCGATCCAACTCAAGTTTCCTACAGTATTACTTGCTATAAAGATCGTGCCAAAGCCCCTCAGGATGCCTTTGATGCTCGCTTGATTTTGCAGTCACTCGGGGCTAAATATGGTTTAGACAGCCAAGGAAATCCTTTGCCTGTAGCCGCTGAGCCTGACACCAAATAAGTCAACCCATAGAGACCCGATCATTGATGAACCCAATTGAACAGCCCGCTGTTTCACCCAGTCTGCAACGCAGTAAACGCTTTGCCACCATTGCTTTGGTGGTGGCTGTGCTGGCGTGGATTGCATTGATGATCGCAGCTAAATTGCTGCCCGAATACGTCTGGCTCATTCATATTTTGATGCTTTCAGCAGAAGCTGGCGTGGTTGGTGGTTTGGCAGACTGGTATGCGATAACCGTTTTATTTCGCAATCCCTTTGGTCGGATTCCGATTCCTAAATTTTTACGTGACCACACAGAAATTATTCCTCGTAATAAAGCACGCATTGCCGAGTCAATGGGCCGCTTTGTTCAGGAGAATTTTCTTTCACCACAAGTGGTTGAAAAAAGCTTAGCGGAGACGGATCTCTCTCTTGCCGTCGGGAAATGGTTGGCCAATCCGCACAATAATGCTCAAGTGACCCAAGTCATTCAGCAAACGGTACCGAAAATTTTCGAATTTGTCGGTCAGGAACAAATTGGATGCTTTATCCAAAATAACAGCGTGCAATGGGTGCGCAATACGCAAGTCAACCATCTAGCCAGTGAAATGCTGCGAGCAGTTTTAGAAAATGACTTCCATCAAGACGTCCTGCAACGTGGACTGGATTTAGCCCATGATTGGATGCTACAGCATCCTGAACAAACTCGTGATTTATCTCGTCAATTGTTTAAAGAACTTGGTGTTTGGAAGCTCGCCAAAGGTGCGAGCTGGATTGGTATTGATGTACAGCAGCGCACCATTGATTCACTGGTCAGTCGTGTCGAGTCCATGCTTGCTGACCATGAACATCCGTGGCGCCGTAAAATTGAAGAAATGGCACAGCAACTCATGCATGAGTTGGCAGACAATCAAAGTGTAGCCAGCCAACGTTTGAATAGCACCAAGGACGCCATGCTCGATAGTCCACAAATGTTGAATTTTATCAGTGGCGCAGTGGTGATTTTATGCGACGCGATTCGTTCTGATTTAGAAAAACCCGACTCTGGGATTGCACAAAACCTACGTGTCGCCATTCAACAAGTGGGCGAAAATATTGTCTCTAATGTCGCTGTACGCCAATTGCTGAATGAAAAAATGAGTGATATTGCCATCAATCTCTCCGATCAATATAGCGAAAAAGTTATTCGGTTTATCAGTGAACGTATACATGAATGGGACTCACGTGAAATGATCGATAAGATCGAAAACGAAGTCGGTGGCGACTTGCATATGATTCGAGTCAATGGTGTCGTGGTCGGTGGCTTTATTGGCCTCGCACTAGGGATTATTCGTGCCTGTGTAGAATGGCTGCTTTAGCCGCCTGCAGCAGTCCTCCTCAAAGGAGATTGGCCGCAGGTTTGAGCTTTATGCGTAGAACCGTTAAACTTTGCCGATCCGAAAATTTAATAGAACAATAAAATCTATGCACTTACCTGCCATCTATACACTACCATTCATTCTAATTATCAGTAGCTTAAGCGCTTGCCAGACCATTTCCAAAACCAGTAGCACAGTCAGCGACAAAGTGATGGGCATGCTCGGTAAAGAAAAAGCCCCTGAAATCGATAAAAAAGGCACAGTCGATATCAGCAAAAGTACCCAACAACAGTTAGAAACCCTACTGACCAATATGCCGAAAAATCAGTGGATCTATATTGAAAATGATCAACAAGGCACATCTACCCTCAAAAATAAATCGGCAGATAATTTCACTTTGAGCTTCAAATTAAATTGCAAAATCAGCACTCAGCGCCCAACTTTCAGTATAAGCAACGCGGATGGCCAAGAGATCCTAAAAGCACATGATACAAATGTGGGGCAAATTCAAATTCTGCTCGACAATAAAAACTTTGGAAATCCGTTTGAGACAGCCCATCAGCAAAAGTTCCAAAGCTTTAAAACCGCTGTCGCTCAGGCCAAAGTCATTAAAGTGTTTAATTCCTCAAAACTCTATACCTTCCAAAATAACAAAGCCGAATTACTCTCTAAAGCAGTAAGTTGTCGCGATAGCCTATAAATATTTAAAGCGAAATGCAGTAAGTCACCGTTTTACTCAACTGTGACTTACATGCAGGCTTATTTTGCAGGTGGCTGTGGCCCTGACATATTAACCAGCAGGCCTGTAAACTTTCGAACAAATGGCAATAAAATCAGTACAATGGGAAAAGCAATTGCCCATGAAATCATCCAATTATGCAGCCATAGAGTCAGAAATCCCTCAAACCAGCCTAAATTTCTGAGCATATTAATAAACGAAATAATACCGCTCATGAGACAGGATAAAATAAACGGCACGATAATCAGCGCCCAGCGTGCAGCTAACTTCGGCACATTGCCAAAAATTTTAGGGGTGGGTTGTGACATGTCCATATACTCAAGCAGTGATCCTGAATCGCTAAACTACTTATATCGTTTTACTTCGATATAAGCAATGCTTCACTTTTATCGAATATTTTTTATTCGCAACAAATGGGTTCACCTAAAGAGCCTGAAATTTGCTATATTTACCGTTTTTCTGCGACATTTATTTTTCGACTGATTATGAATACGGCAATACAAGCAGCGCTCGATCATGCAGTGCAATCCCTTCAAGCTGAAGGTGTACTCCCAACTGACTGGAACAATACTAGCAATTTGACCCGAACCAAAGACCGAAGCCACGGTGACTTTGCGTCAAACATTGCCATGATTGCCTCTAAAGCTGCAGGTATGAAGCCGCGTGATTTAGCCGAAAAAATTCTGGCAAATCTTCCAGAAGTCGCAGATATCAGCAAAGCAGAAATTGCAGGTCCTGGCTTTATTAACTTCTTTTTAAATGCTGACCAACGTTTTGCTGTCTTAGACCAAATTCAAGCTCAGAAAGATCAGTTCGGTCGCACTCAGGCCAATGCTGAAAAACGTGTTCAAGTGGAATTCGTTTCAGCGAATCCAACGTCTAGCCTACACGTTGGTCATGGTCGTGGCGCAGCTTATGGTATGACCGTTGCCAATCTTCTTGAAGCAACAGGTGCCAAAGTTGACCGTGAATACTATGTCAACGATGCTGGCCGTCAAATGGATATCTTGGCGACATCAACTTACTTGCGTTATTTAGAATTGACCGGTCAACAACTGATCTTCCCTAAAAATGCATACCAAGGCGACTACGTTAAAGAAATCGCACAAAGCATTATCGACAAAGATGGCGATGCTTATGTACGCCCTGTTGCCGACATCTACAAAGATGTTCCAGAAGATGTGCAATATGCCGCTGAACTCGATAGCGAAGGCAATAAAGTCGTTGTTTCAGGCGATAAAGAAAAACACATTGATGGCCTAATTCATAATTCACAAAACCATTTGGCTGCGGGCTACCGTGTGTTCCATCAAGCTGCGCTGAAAGCCATTCTTGATGATATTAAAGATGACCTCGGTGAGTTTGGCGTGACTTTCAATCAATGGTTCAGCGAAGCAACCTTGACTGAAAAAATTGATGAAGCATTACAAATGCTCGATCAACGTGGTTTCTTATACGAAAAAGATGGCAACATCTGGTTCAAATCAACTGAATTTGGTGATGAAAAAGACCGTGTTGTGAAACGTCGTAATGGTCAGACTACATACTTCGCATCCGACATTGCTTATCACTTAAATAAACTACAACGCGGATATACCGATATCATTGATATCTGGGGTTCAGACCACCACGGTTATATTGCACGTGTGAAAGCAGCGATTGATGCGCTTGGCTATGATTCTAAAAAATTGACGGTGCTTTTGGTTCAATTTGTGAGCCTATGGCGTGGCGGCGAGATGGTTCAAATGTCATCTCGTTCAGGTCAATTCGTGACTTTACGCGACTTACGTAAAGAAGTAGGCAACGATGCTGCTCGTTTCTACTATGTCATGCGTAAATCAGAACAACACATTGACTTCGACTTAGACCTTGCTGTGTCTCAAAGCAAAGACAATGCGGTGTACTACATCCAATACGCACACGCACGTATCTGCCGTATGCTCGAAAAAGCCGCTGCGACAGACGTTCAATTCTCTGCTGAAGCTGCACGTCAATTTGCAGCTAAACTTGAGTTAGAAGCTGAAACTGAAGTTCTTGCTAAACTTGCGGCTTACCCTGAAATTGTGGTTCGTGCAGCAAACAGCTATGAACCACACCAAGTGGGTAACTACTTGAAAGAATTAGCGGCGTTGTTCCATGGTTGGTACAACGAAAATAAAGTCTTGGGTGATGATGCAGAACTGACTCAAGCGCGCTTATTACTGTCTGTAAACGTACAGCAAGTTTTACGCAATGGTCTTGAATTATTGGGTGTGAGTGCGCCTGAAAGCATGTAAGCAACCCTTTATGTTGCGAGCACAATAGAAATTCATCGGCATCGCCCATGCACAAACACAGCGCATGGGTTTAAGCGTCATCAATTGCATTGTGCTAAAAAGAATCCTTTTCAATACAGGCTCGAAATGAGCCTGTATTTCGTTTATATTCAGCAATATGTCCGTGTCATCTTGGCTGTGCTGAAATTGTGAAAATTAAACAAATTCCTGATGACACTCATGTAATATATAACAATCAAGACTTGCTACTTTGGGCTGCCCCAAAGTGGTTCGTGACAATTAAAATTAAATGAGGTTTCCACGTGTTTGGAAAAACGCAGCGCGGTGTATCTGATCGGCCAAATAAGCCTAAAAAACCATTGATTCCAGCATGGCTAGGTACACTTGTCATCATTTTAATCGTGTTGAGTTTCTTAGTTGCGCTCATGCTTTGGAAACCTTGGGAGCCTGTGAAGCCAAAAGGTCAAATTACCTCTGAACACTACCAAGAAGAAACCAATAAAGACTATCGTTTCTACGACCTATTGCCTCAGCAACAAGTGACGCCAATTCCTGAACAAGCTGTTCCAGAAACCGAAAATAAAGAAACGGTGGTGATTGTTGATGCACCAGAACAAAAGCCAGTTGAAACCACAGAGCTTGGACTAGAAACCACAGAAACTGCGCCTGTTGCTGCAAGTTATATTCTGCAAGTGCGCAGTTATGATGATCCTGATCAAGCCGATGCACGACGTGCTGAAATTATTTTGAACGGTTTATCTGCCGATGTGATTCAAAGTAATGAAAACGGCAAAGTTTGGTATCGCGTTGTGTCTGGCCCCTATGATTCACAAGAAGCTGCTGTGATTGCACAGCAAACTTTACGTCATAGCAGTATCGACTCGATTGTCGTAAAACGCTAAATTTTGAAATTAAAAAAAAGCGCCTGATGGCGCTTTTTTTTATTCATTCCTTTAATAAAGGGAGGTTAGAAGGGATTCTTTTTTGAATACATCAGCTTAGCTCAAAAACCTCTCCCTAACCCTCTCCTAAAGGGACAGGGAATTCATTAAATGGTATGCCCTAAAGCTTCGCCCATCACCACAGTCGAGTTGGCTTTAAAGGTCGCATCCCATTGCATTTTGTTTTCTTCAAACAACACAACCGCTGTTGAACCTAAATAGAAACGGCCCAATTCTGCACCTTTTTCTAAGAATAAATCGTGTTGATTCAGTTCCAAACGCCCTGTCGGTTTAACTTTACCTGTAGCCACGGTTTCAATACCTGCCACGATCATTGCACCTACCAGTACGACCGCCATACGACCAACTTCTGTATCAAATAAGCAGACCATGCGTTCATTACGAGCGAATAAACCCGGAATATTTTCAGCAGTGGTTTGGTTTACAGAGAATAATTCACCCGGTACATACAAAGTTTCTGTCAATGTCCCTGCAAATGGCATATGTACACGGTGGTAGTCTTTTGGAGACAAATAGACCGTAGCAAACTGACCATTTTTAAACGGCTCAGCCAATTGTGGATCGGCAATCAGGTTTTCAACAGTGAACTTCTGCCCTTTGGCCTGAAATACATCACCATTTTCAATTTTACCCAGTTGTGAAATCGCACCATCTGCGGGTGAAACAACACTGTTGGCATTTGCATCAACTACACGTACGCCTTCTTTTAAAGAACGAGTGAAAAATTCATTGAATGATTTAAATTTCAGGGCATTACTTTGCTCAGCAATCGACATGTCGATGCCATACTGTGCTTTAAATGCGGTAATCACAGCATTTTTCACCACAGGGTTTTCACTCGCAGCCAATTTACCCACGATACGTGATAATTTGTGCTGCGGAACAACACGCTGAGCTTGAATAAAAATTTGTTTTTTTAACTGAGATGTAAGGCTCAAGACGGCAACTCTCCGGTGATCACAGGACTATCGAGTCGGTTGCCCCACTCGCTCCACGCACCATCATAAGCTCGAATATTCCAACCGAGTAAACGTCCCAGTATATAAGCTAGGCCCGACCGATGATGGGACTGACAATATACCACCACAGGTTCGTTTAAATTGAATCCCAATTGTTCTAAGCGTTGTTGTGTGCGTTCTAAAGGATGCAATTTTAAATGATTTTCCCGGTTAAGGGCAGTACTCCATTCGAAATGTCGTGCCCCCGGAATGTGACCGCCGCGTCGCGCTGCTAATCGTAAGCCTGTATATTCATCTTCGGTACGGCAGTCCCATACTTGGATCTGCTCCTGCTGCACACGAGCCAATAGCTCATCATAGCTGGTTTGATACTGAGCACGCGCCTCTGCACTGACTTCGACCAATGGGCTCACGGGTTCAAATTGCTCAATTTCAGACGAGGTTGGTAAGCCTGCCCCAAGCCAAGCATGGATGCCACCATTGAGTAGACTGGTATTTTCAAAACCGAGGCAATGCAAGTTCCAAATCAGTCGGCCAGCCCATGCTCCACCTTCATCGTCATACACCACCACATGATGTTCTGGACTGATATTCAGATAACGAATGAGCTGTTCTAAGCCAGCTTGGTCAGGTAATAGCCCCATCGCTTGTTCTTCTTGGCGCACTAACAGTTTCGGCTGCACATGCAGTGCATGTGGAATATGCAATTGGTCATAAACCGAACGACGACTCAAATCGACGATCCGTAGTTTTTCATTACCAAGATGTGGAACCAATTCTTCCGCTTCAATCAGCAGACCAAAATTCAGTGTAGATGCTGTCATCGTTGTTCGTGTTGTATTTTGTGCGATTAAATTCGATCTTAGCATAAGTCATTTTCACTATTATTCTGAATTTTTGCATTCCTTTAGCAATATTTTAGATATAAAAAAGCCGAATCATTGATTCGGCTTTTTTATTTTTATCTAATGCTGTGTTTAAGCGCTAACTTCAGAGATGTCAAACACCTGACGTAGATACGCTAAGAAAGTATCATTATCCGTCATGGTTTTACCCGGACTATCTGAAATTTTTGCCACAGATTGACCATTACATTCAACCAACTTCAGCACGATATTCAGTGCAGTTTGTCCCATATCATTGGTCAAGTTGGTGCCAATACCAAAACTCACTTGGAAACGGTCTTTAAAGTAATTGTGTAAATCCCAAGCTTTTTCAATGTTCAAGCCATCACTGAAAGTCAGCATTTTGGTTTTACTGTCAATTTTAAGCTTTTTGTAATGTGCATAGGCTTTATCGCCCCATTCATACGGGTCGCCACTGTCATGACGTAAACCGTCGAATAGTTTGGCAAAGTACAAATCGAAGTCACGTAGGAACGCATCCATACCGACAACGTCCGTTAAGGCTATTCCTAAGTCACCGCGGTATTCCTGTACCCATGTTTCTAGCGCAGACTTCTGGAAGTTACGTAGACGAACATCAAGCGCTTGGAATGCTTGTAGGAACTCATGCGCCATTGTACCAATTGGAGTAATGTTCAAGTCTTTGGCAATCAGAACATTACTTGTACCGCGGAAAATATACGGTGAAGCCTGATTTAATTCTTCAATTACATGCTTTTGCCATGCATAACTATAACGACGACGCGTGCCAAAATCAGAGACCAAGAATGGTGGATCATTTGGATTTTGCCGTGCTTCATACTGCTTCAGCAAGGCAATCTTATGTTGCAAACGGCGCTCACCTTCGGCTAAAACTTCGGGTGTACGAATACGTTGGAAATATAATTCATTGACGATGGCTAAAACAAAGATTTCAAACATCATCGCTTGAACCATTGGGCCTTCTACCCAAATGTCGAGTCGACCTTCATCATCAATACCCGCTTTAATAAAACGGCGTTTAAGCTGAAATAATTCAAGATAATCAACAAAATCGCTTTTAATAAAACGTAAACTGCGTAAATACTGCAATTCATCTTCTTTAAACTTCAACTGACAAAGCATGTCGAGCTGCATGTTTAAATCATCCAAAATTTCAACCAGTGGATAGGCTGTATCATCCAAGTTACGGCAACGAAAGTGATACACACTATGGGTTTGCGGAAATTTGTGTAACACCACCTGAAGCATGGTGAATTTATACAGATCTGTGTCTAATAAGGATTGGATGATTGGAGACATAAAGACTTTCAGTTTTTATCAACTCTTTGCATTAAAGCATACTTTATTGACAAAAAGCCGATTGATTTAGTGGAATAACTTATAAATCACCGCGATTCATCGACTTTTTTCAATTTTTTTGCTGAAGCTGAGCGCGATCAAGCTCACTATTTTTTGAGTAACTGTCGATATTTTTCTTCTTGACCAAATTCACGCGCAAACTGTTCTGCAGTCTTTTGCCCCATTTTTTTGGCATTTGCATCGCAATCCACTTGGCGTAATTGCTTTGCAATCGCCCATTCTAATTTAAACATGGCACCCATCAATGCGGTGTTGCCTTTATTGTCACGTGCGCAGCGGTCTGCACCTTGTTCTAGCAAACGAGTCACAATATTTTGATGACCATAATAGGTCGCCATCATCAGTGGTGTAAAACCCGAAGCATTGCGCACATCGACCGGAAAACCGTGCTTAAGAAATTCATTGATGACTTCTTCATTGCCAGTTTTGGCTGCAGCAAAGAAAATTGCGATCAATTCCTGTTGTGAGGTCATCTGATCGCTTGCAGTTGCTTTAGCGGGGGAGATATCTTCCGCGATTGCCACGTTTGCGAATGCGGAACCAAACGCTAGAAGACTGGCTAAAGTCAAATGTTGCATAACTTTCATGATGAACTCCAACAGAAATCGAATGTAGAATTGAATTGGAAACAATTCATTTCATTAAAAAAATGAATATTTAAGGAGTGCCTATGAAACTCCCCCTAGGGTGCAGGAAAGGTATGGAGCTTCATAGGACTTTTTGAGGTAACGTTCTAGCCCCTAGTTACCAATCCTTCAGACTGATCGAAATTAGTCTTTCAGTTGTGCTGCTTTGGCTTTTACAGTTGCAAGGTTACCGTTTACTGCTTTGGTCATACGCATACCGTAATCTGCATCTGCTTTGTAGAAGTAAGACAACATGATGTGCTTGGTCTCAGAATCTTTTACGTTGCCAAGATCCGCAGCCAAGTTCATGATTAAATCGTCTTTTTCTTTAGCAGAGTATGAACGGTAAAGCTCACCCGCTTGCTTGAAGTTTTGCTCTTTGGTACCGATCTGTTGAACTGTGCCAGTCAGCGGTGTTTGAACTGCACGTGCTTTCTCAGTGGCAGCTTTAGGCTCTTTACGGCTTGGCTCGTAGTTCACGTCAGAATCACGCTCGCTAACATTCATGTAGCCATCTTGGTTGTTGTTGTTAACAGCAACAAGCGGACGGTTTACTGGAATTTGCTGGTGGTTCGCGCCTAAACGGTACATTTGAGTATCTGAGTAAGAGAAGATACGACCTTGTAATAGACGGTCTTCTGAAGGCTCGATACCTGGAACTAAGTTACCTGGAGCCAATGCCACTTGTTCAGTTTCATTGAAGAAGTTTTTTGGCATACGATTCAGCGTTAAAGTCCCCACTTTGGTTTCTTTCACTAGATCTGTAGGCCAGATTTTTGTTGGATCAAGCGGGTCAAAATCAAAGCTGTTTAAATCTTTAGGATCTAACACTTGGATATAAAGATCCCATTTCGGGAATTTACCAGCATTGATGTTGTTATAAAGATCGTTAGTCAAGTGGTTGAAATCTTTACCTTGTTGCTCAGCAGCTTCTTTAACGTTCAGACCTTTCACACCTTGTTTAGAGCGGAAGTTGAATTTAACGTATTTGTATTCGCCTTTGTCGTTATAAAGCTTGTATGCATGCACACCAAAGCCGTCTTGTTCGCGGTAGCTGGTAGGCACGCCTTGGTTACCATACACATAAGTCAACATGTTGGTTGCCCATGGCTGGCTAGACAAGAAATCAAATACGCGGTTTGCGTCTTGAACGTTGTTGATTGGGCTAGGCTTCATGGCATGGATGAAGTCTGGGAATTTGATCGCATCACGGATGAAGAACACTGGAGTTTGGTTACCCACTAAGTCCCAGTTGCCTTCTTGTGTATAGAACTTAATCGCAAAACCGTGCGGATCACGTAAAGTTTCTGGAGAACCTTTACCGTGAATTACAGTCGAGAAACGTAAGAAAACTGGAGTCTTGGTACCTGCTTTGAACAATGAAGCAATGGTTAGATCAGATAAATCTTTAGTTGCAACGAATTCACCATAAGCACCTGTACCACGGGCATGTACCACACGCTCAGGAATACGCTCACGACCAAAACGTTGTAATTTTTGAACCAATTGCACGTCTTGAAGTAGAACTGAACCATTTGGACCCGCAGTAATCGAGTTTTGGTTATCGCCTACTGGTGCACCATTGTCTTTGGTTAATGGCGCTGCTTGAGTCGCCGCTGTTGCTGTTGCTAACATCGCAACCAATAAAGAACGCTTAAACATCGTCTTAATCTCTCTGTTAAATACCTTTCCTGCCCCGCAAAGATACTGATATTCAATAAATAGATAAAACAGATTATTTTTATAAATTCAATCGTATTATTAGATTTATAAAAAATATACAGTTCATTTTCAAATGTTTGAGCCCAAAAAATTCTACACATCGCCTCGAAAGAAGGATGCATTTGCTACAATCCCTGCCCTATGTTCAATTTTCTACTCGGAAGAAGTTATGCGGGCCTTGTTACAACGTGTTTTAGAAGCCAAAGTGGTGGTCGATGGTGAGATCACGGGTGAAATTAATCACGGTATTTTGGTGTTTTTAGGCCTTGGCAAAGCTGACGATTTAGAAAAAGGCAAAAAGCTGATTGATAAGATCTTGAAATACCGCTTTTTTGATGATGAACAAGGCAAGATGGGCTGGAATGTCAGTCAAGCCGGCGGCGGTATCCTCTTGGTGTCTCAATTTACCCTGATGGCGCAAACGCAAAAAGGCCTGCGCCCCGATTTTGGCCCTGCCATGCCGCCAAACGATGCCAAAGCACTGTATGAACAGCTGGTCGATTACACCAAGAGCCAATATGACCATGTACAAACAGGCATCTTTGCCGCCGACATGAAAGTGCATTTGGTTAATGACGGTCCAGTGACCTTTAATTTAGAAGTTGAATAACCACTGAAGCATTAAAAAAAGCCCTCAAAAGAGGGCTTTTTTTAATGCTTCTCCTTTAGGAGGAGAACAAGGCGTAAATCTTACTTACCTGTTTTTTCTTTAATAAACGCACGTGCGATTTTGATTTTTTCTTTAACCGGTTTTGGAAGTTTAGGTGGAATTAACTTCGCCACTTGGTTAAACCAAACCAGTAAACCAAAATCACCTTCCATTTTAATACTGCCATTTTGCATACCCGTCATGAATGCAGTTGGATCACCTTTCATTAGGGTTTTCACGCCCTGTTCACTGTCCGCAAATTGCAAAATAAAGTCTGCTTTTTCAGCATCGCCTGAAACAGTATCAATCTGTCCGTTATTTACAATAATTTGACGTGCAACACCTAAATCCGTGCCGATTTGAATGCGGAATTGACGTTCATGAACCAATTCAATGAATTTAGGGCTAGTACGTGCAAGCTGTTTCATACGAAGCGCTAAACCTGCCACGAGTAAATCAAGTGGATCCGTACTGACATCAACTAAAGGTAGTTTTACGACAGGAATTGATGATAGTTTCATGACTTAAAGCCTATTGTAATTGTTGGAAAATTGACTGGTTTCATCCTACCATAACTTGGCTTTTGAGAAGTAAGGCTTTGTATCTCAAATCGGACTAATGCGTTCATAAAAAAAATGCGCCCTCAGGCGCATTTTCATTGAAATTTTGTTCTGGCATTTATCGGCTCGAACATTGCTGCTCTTCATCATATACAGGCGTATGCTCTATACATTGACGCTTTGCCATCGCACGCTCTGCACGACGGTCTTCACGTAACAATACTAAAGTGAATACCACCATTGCGGCCATTAATGCCGTTAAATAACTATAAGTCACTGATAATTCAAACATGGTTTGTGTGCCAAATCGAATCACTTCAATGAGTCCCCACACCAGCATCCCCGCCAGCATAAAACTTAACCAGCGACGATAAGGCGAGAAGAAAACAGCAATCACAGCCGCCGATACCAAGCTCAGGCCAACGATTGTTGCTAAATTCGCTGTTAACATAAAAACCTCCGTCATTTGACAGCTGACATCTCTTGTCTTACAGGATGCTGAGCCGTCTCACTACTGTATCTTCAGTAAATAGATTTGGTCGATCTCAATCTCTTGCAAGCATTATGCTGAGTTTTTTGCATAAAAAAAGTCTCGTTTTTTGTCCATGCGACACACCTTGTCGCAACATTATTTTGTCATTACATTTTTTCTTTTTAAAGAATTTCTAGAACAATGATGGCATCTCGTTTCGAGTGTCATTACAAAAAAAACAGCTGATTTTAGGCTAAAAAAATTAATTTTTCGAATGCTGTTAATCGTTGTTTTTATCGACAATTTTCTTCTACCGTTCATCGGATGAGCTGAATTCTTGGCATAAAAAAACGCAGCCTTTTGGCTACGTTTTTTAGTATGACTTAAATGGTTTTAAGCACGATTTAAATCTTTATCGTGCACACCAAGCAGGTAAAGAACACCATCTAAACCCACACTTGAAATGGCTTGATTGGCATTTTGACGCACCAAAGGTTTCGCACGGAAGGCAACGCCTAAGCCAGCTAAAGACAACATTGGCAAGTCATTCGCACCATCACCGACTGCAATGGCTTGTTCTAATGAAATCTCCATTTCTTCAGCGATTTGAGTCAATAAGAAGGCTTTGCGGGCACCATCCACAATATGGCCTTTCACTTCACCGGTTACCGCGCCATCTTGGACGTCCAGTACATTGGCATGGACTTCATCGATACCCAGTTTTGCTTGTAGATATTCAGCAAAATACTGAAAACCACCTGACAAAATAGCCGTGCGATAACCCAATGATTTAAGCGTTGAAATGAGACGTTCCGCACCTTCTGTGACAGTCAGACGTTCTGCAATTTTAGGCAATACCGAAGCATCCATACCTTTGAGCAGTGCCACACGTGCACGGAAACTTTGTTGGAAATCGAGTTCACCTTGCATAGCACGTTCAGTGATTTCAGCCACTTGAGCGCCGACACCCGCTTCAATCGCCAATTCGTCAATCACTTCTTGCTCAATCAGCGTTGAGTCCATATCAAAGCAGACTAAACGACGATTACGACGGTAAGCATTGTCCTCTTGAACGGCAACATCTACCCCTAGTTCGGTAGATAGACGTAAACATGCTGCACGCATCGCAGTGGCATCCAACATCTGGCCTTTTAAACCAAATTGAACGCAGGCACGGCGTGGACCTTCGCTTGATCCATCTAATTCTGGACGGCCAGATAAACGAGTCACAGTTTCAATATTGAAGCCTTGGCTCGACACAATATTTGTAACTGCCTGTAAATGAGACGCCTGTAATTCTGGCGCAAGTGCCGTAACGATATAGCGTGTGCGGCCTCCCTCATTTACCCATTGTTGATATTCTGTTGTAGAGATTGGTTTAAAGCGCACAGTTAAGCCAATATCATGTGCTAAAATCAACATCTCCTTCATGGCTAATGCTGTCGCAGTCTGGTCTTCCGACGAAACAACAATACCTAAAGTCAGCTGATTGTGGATGACTGCTTGTCCGACATCTAAAATCTGTAAGGAATGTGCGGACAAAACCTGCATTAATCGTGTAAATTGATTAGGTTGGTCAGGTCCTAAAAGTGATATAAGAATGATTTCTCGCATGAATTGACTCGGGTCTGAGCTACAACTAATGTAAGAATCATAATCTAAATTGAATAGAATTGCCTTGGAAGTTTACGTTGAATGCGCCTAGACAAGGGCTATTTGCTAGCCTATTAGTAGTTTGTTTTGCTTTGCATACCTTTTTATTGGTATTGGCAACAACCCACCAACTGAACGAAAACCGTGCCAGTCAGGGACAACTGATGACCAGTCAATTGGTTACAGACAGCCTATCTGAGCTTGAGCCGGCCAATACCGTATCATTAGCCTTACTTGCTGACCGCTATGCAACCAACCCGAGCGTGGCTTCCATCCGCATTTTAAATGCCAATAATCAAGTTTTGGCCACAGGCGGTTTGACCAAAACCCGTGACGGTGAAATCTTTGTTCGAGATGCGCTGCAAAACGAAAAGAAAGTTGGAACGGTTGAAATCACCTTAATTAAACCAAGTATTGGTGAAATCTTACGTACGCAATGGGCCGCGATTCTATTTTCATTATTCCTACATGGCTTGTTGTGGTTAGCGTATCGTGCCATTGCTCGCCCTAGTCGTACTGAATATTTAGCGCGAATCAACAATGAATCACGTCTAAAACATGAAATTCAAACGCTAGCGCAGGCTTTAGAACAAGAAAAACATAATGCCGCTCTGGCGATTGCTCAAGCGCAGCAAAATGCGCAAGCCAAAGCAAAACAGCATAAAGACATGAAACCAGTGGTTCTCGACAGCAACAGCTTGGCATTAAATATTCAATTTTATGATCCGAAACAGCTGCTCGATAGCGTCAACAAAACCGTGTCTGTGCCGTATTTTAATCTCTGCCAAATTTTCTTGAATAAAACCACAGAACTCTGTGTTCAACATTATAAATTGAACAGTTCTGACATCAGTACAGTGCATAAGTTTGATGAACATGGCGCAACCATCAGCATGACCGCTGACACTCCAGATGCGCTGCGTTGCCTCACCATGATCAGCTCAGTATTCCAATTGCTTTCAGATGTTTTATATAAACGCTACCGTGAAGAAAAACGTTTCGTTTTACAAACCCGTAGTGCGATTTCAAGCTCTGTCGAAGCCATGCAATTGTCTTCTGTACAAGCGGCTGAGCGTTTAGTCCAACAATTGGTTGCCAAAGAAAGTGCCATTCATGTGCCGACAACTTTGCTCAAAGAGATTTCAGATCATTTCCAATTGGTGAGCTTGCCAAATCCGACCAATGTGCTCACTCGTCATGCATTTATGCTCAATGGGATGGACAGTGATGCTGCTGAATTGGCTCAAAACTTCAGAACTGAAATTTTAAAATCCAAACAGTCAAAAGCCTCGTAAAGGTTTGAGCGAAATCAAAAATCCCGACTTAAGTCGGGATTTTTTTGTCTTAAACGGTCGAAATTTTCTGTGCAATCAAATATTTTTGCGCGTTATGCAGCTCGTCACCTGCTTCAACCACGACTCTCTCCCATTGCCCATTCGACTGCATTTCCCATGCATTTTGATTATCGTCCAAATAGTTAAGTAAACCATCTTTCATAATGCGTTTTTTCAAACGGCTTTCTAAAATGGGAAAACAGGTTTCGACCCGTGAAAATAAGTTACGTCCCATCCAATCGGCACTGGCACAGTACAATCGTTTTTCGCCTGCATGCTCAAAATAATACACTCGAGTATGCTCTAAGAAGCGTCCGACGATGGATCTCACATGAATATTCTCAGACATACCTTTGACCTGAGGAATCAAACAACAAATCGAACGGATAATTAAATCTACACGTACCCCTGCTTGCGATGCACGATACAAAGCAGCAATCAGTTGCGGTTCCGTAAGTGCATTGACCTTCACAATAATTCGTGCGTATTTTCCCGCTTGTGCAGCAACAATTTCCTGTTCAATTAGTTTCAATAATTCAGTATGCAGGGTAAATGGTGCATGCAATAAAGCTTTCAGCTTCGCCATCTTGCCCATACCGGTCAGTTCCTGAAACATACGATGCACATCCTCGCAAATATCGGGATGCGTCGTCATCAAGCCATAATCGGTATACATCCGCGCATTGCCTGCGTGATAATTACCTGTTCCCAAATGGGCGTAGCGTAGCAGCTGATTATTTTCACGGCGTACAATCAAAATCATCTTGGCATGGGTTTTATAGCCCACGATGCCATACACCACGACAGCCCCAGCTTCTTGCAATATATTGGCCACAGTAATATTGGATTCTTCATCAAACCGCGCCCGAAGTTCGATAACTGCGGTTACTTCCTTGCCGTTGCGAGCAGCCTCCGCCAAAACTTGTACGATGTCCGAATCTGGCCCACTGCGATAGAGCGTCTGCTTAATGGCTAAAACCTGAGGATCTTTTGCAGCTTCACGTAATAGGTTAATGACCGGTTGAAAGGAGTCAAACGGATGATGTAACAACACATCTTGTGTTTTTAATACATCAAAAATCGCGGTTTGTTTACGAAAAACTTTAGGAATAATCGGTGTATAGACCGGATATTTCAGTTCAGGTCGATTAAAACTGGCACTGAGACGCGATAAATTGATCGGGCCGTCAATGCGATAGAGCTCCTGCTCACTCAAATCAAATTCATCTAACAAATAATCAATAATACTTTGCGGACAATCATCTTCAATTTCTAAGCGAACTGCCCGACCAAATCGCCGCGAAGACAATTCATCTTTTAATGCCACCGCCAAGTCATCCACATCTTCAGCCAGAACCAAATCCGCGTTGCGTGTCACTCGAAAGGCATAACAGCCTGTCGCTTTCATCCCCGGGAATAAATCATTAATGTGTTGCTGAATAATGGCGGTCAGGAAAATTTGTGTCTCTGCACTGCCTTCAACCTCGGCGGGCATTTTGATTAAACGCGGCAATGAGCGTGGCGCAGGCACAATTGCCATTTCAATGGCACGACCAAAGGCATCTTTGCCTTCTAGACTCACAATAAAGTTGAGGCTTTTATTGACCAAGCGTGGAAACGGATGCGATGGATCTAAGCTAATCGGCGTTAAGACCGGTTGAACTTCTTTACTAAAATAATGGCTAATCCACGCCCGATGTTTTTCTAAAATATCTTTAAATTGAATAAAACGAATGCCTTCACTTTGTAGTGCAGACAATACAGCATGATTGAGGGTTTGGTATTGCTGTGCAACCGTGTCATGAATCACTTGGGACAGTTCATCTAAGACCACTTCAGTCGGAATGGCATCTGGCGTCCGTGCAATCGCATTCAAATCTCGTTGTTTCATCAGCCCAGCAATGCGAATTTCAAAGAATTCATCTAAATTGCGTGAAAAAATGATGAGAAAATTCAAGCGTTCAAGTAACGGTAAACTTGAATCGAGTGCCTGAGCCAAGACCCGCCGATTAAAATCTAAAAGTGACAATTCACGATTATAATAGGTCTCTGATGAATGCTGAAAATGTTGCATACCCTCTCAATGCTGTTTGAAACAGTCTATATCTAAAGTGGTTGCCGGCATGTTAGGCAGCGGATATGACACTTATGTTACAAATAGCATTAATCAATTAAAAAAGCATGCAATTCTCTAAAACCGTATTCATCAAATCGTAAAATTTATTTTCGACATCAAAAAAAGAGGGACATTGCCCTCTATTTTACTGAATTGTTTTTTTGTTTATTGCACAGGCTTGTCTTGTTCCGATGCTTTGGGCTCACTCGTCCGTGCTGCCCAATAGGTTGCCAGTGCAGGACCCGAGATATTGTGCCACAAACTAAAAATCGCACTCGGCACAGCGGTCAGAGGTGAAGCGGCAAAATGGGTGGCCGCCAATGCCACACCCAGACCTGAGTTTTGCATCCCGACTTCAATTGACACTGCTTTACAGTCTGCATAGGGCAATTTAAATAGTCGGCTGGCCCAAAAACCCAATAGATAGCCCAAGCCATTATGTAAGGCCACTACCCCAAGAATCAGTAAACCTGATTGCAAAATCTGTGTTCGGCTACCCGCAATGATGGCCGCCACAATCGCCACAATTGCCACAACAGAAACCAATGGCATGACCTGTATATAAGCATCCACTCGATGCTTAAAGACAGTTCGAATCATTAACCCCACAATGATCGGAAATAAAACCACTTGTAAAATTGAAACCAACATCGATGCCGCATTAATTTCAATCCATTGGCTTGCCAGCAAATAGAAAATCGCAGGGGTTAAAACCGGTGCGAGTAATGTCGAAACAGAGGTACAGGCAACAGATAATGCGGTATTGCCTTTTGCCATATAGGTGATGACATTAGAAGCCGTTCCACCCGGACAGCAACCGACAAGAATGACCCCGATCGCGATCTCTGTCGGCAGTTGTAATAATTTACACAAGAAAAAAGCCAATCCCGGCATCACAATAAACTGTGCCAAAACCCCGATCATCACAGCTTTAGGGCTTTGCAATACACTTTTAAAATCTTGCAGTGTCATGGTCATGCCCATACCCAACATAATGATGCCTAGCATCCATGGGATATATGCTTTTAACCAAACAAATACATCGGGAAAAAACATGGCGAGCGCTGCAAACAGCACCACCCAAATCGCAAATGTTTTCTGCACAAATTGAGTGAATTTTAAGAAAGCCGACATAGGCATCTTCCATTTAAATACAGGGACAAAAAAAGGCACACCCTTGTGCCTTTTCTCAACTGAGCCCACTGGGTCATGCCAAAGATAATGCCTGTGCATGCTGCTGCACAATATCTTTCAGGTAAATACGCTTCACCCCATTCGCCAACATGTCTTGCCATGCATGCTGTAAAGAACCCTGTAAATCGATCCCTTTGGTCAAATCAGCAATCACAAAAGTTTCAAAACCAAGCTTACGTGCATCCATTGCCGTCCATGCAACACAGAAATCCGTGGCAATGCCCACCACAAAGACTGTATCAATACCACGTTCGCGCAAATAGCCCGCCAAACCTGTTGAAGTTTTCTGATCTGCTTCCATAAAAGCAGAGTAGCTGTCAATATGCTGATGAAAACCTTTACGGATAATTAGCTGCGCCGTTGGTAAATTTAAATCAGGATGCAATTCGGCATCCTGTGTGCCGTGTACACAATGCGTCGGCCACAATACTTGCGTTCCATAATTCAGCTCTATGCTGTCATAAGGTACATGCTCAGGATGATTTTCAGCAAAAGAGATATGGTCGGCTGGATGCCAATCTTGAGTCAGCACAATATTCGTAAAGTATTGCCCCAGTTGATTAATCCCTGGAATAATTTGATCGGCATTGGCAACAGCCAACTGACCGCCTGGGGTAAAACCATTTTGTACATCAACCACAATCAGCGCTGTATTTTTTTGCATATCTCTCCATCCGTTGTCATGCATTTTCGGCGACTCTACTGATTCGCTCATATTTTAAAAGCCTTAGTATTCAGTCCTGTGCGTAAAAATAAAATGACTGTCCTTCCTGACAATACCGATACTTGGGCAAATGCTCAACCAAACGTTGTGCAAAGCGTGGGTAAATACGGGCTTTTCGCTGAGTCGAAGCATGAAAATAAAAATATCGCGGTTGATGTTGAAAGATATATTTTAATAAATGGCTGCGTGTCTGTTGCATGACCTCAAACGCATTAATATTTTCAGCAACATCTTCTAGGGTAGGTTCATCGGCAAAGGCCAACCACGCATTTTGTCTCGGATGTTGGCGATTTCTTTGAAATACAGGTTTGAGTTCCAAGATAAATTCGTATTGATGTAGATACAAACTGAATTCACGTTGATCAACTTTAAAAATTGCGACCAGTTTTCTTGCTGACATAGCCCCTCTACGTTGATTTTTTGTTTTCTCTTTCTGCTGTATTTTTACATAAAATACATTTATTTATATTGGTTTAGAGCATTAGTGCGACTTCTATTGTCGCCATAAAAAAAGCCCGCATGATGCGGGCTTTTTTTGATATAACATGTTTCTTATGATGGAATACGACGTACCAATAACAACATAAATATTGCAGAGATTGCGATACATGGAATTGCCGCGGTAATCACCCCTGCCGCACCAAAACCTGCTGCCAATAACTGACCAGCAATTGCAGGGCCTAACATTGCACCGACACGACCAACGGCTGAAGCTACACCAACACCCGTACCACGTAACTGTGTCGGATACACGATACCACCGAAGGCATACAATACACCTTGGCAACCAATCACGAATGCACCGACTAAAGCTGACGCCATGTACATTTGAGTCAATGAACCTGCACCATTCAGCGCAAATAGACCTGCCAAAATACCGCCGTACATCAAAATGATCACATAAGCTTTCTTCCAACGATCAGTCAACATACCTAAAATGATCGTACCAATGGTTGCACTCACCATGAAGTAGAACTGCGCAGTTGCACCATCTTTACGAGTGAAACCGAGTTCGGTGAACAACGACGGTAACCAGCTCAACATGATGTACACCACCATCAAGGTGAAGAAGTAGCTCACCCAAATTGAGAAAGTACGTAAACGGTTTTCTGTGTTAAAGAGGTTTTTGAAAGCACCTTGTTGCACTTCGCCATTGGCGGTCGCTTGAACCGCTTGATCTTTGGCTTTCAAGAATTCACGCGATTCGGGCAGGAACCAAATCATCAATGGAATCACAACAATCGGTAATAAACCGCCTAAATAGAAAATATTTTTCCAGTTTGCACCGAAGTCCGTCATTGCGACCAATGATAAGATTGCCGCACCCACAGGCATACCACAGTACATCAAACCGACTGCACGACCACGATTTTGTGGCGTTACCGCTTCAGATGCCAAGGTAATTAAAATTGGCATTGCTGCACCTAAACCTGCACCTGCAAGAAAACGTACAGCGAGTAAGCTATGGAAGCTATTTACCCATACCGTACATAAGGTAAAGATGGCGAACATCCCCGTAGACCAAATTAATACTTTTTTACGGCCCATTCGGTCTGCAATCCGACCACCCACCAAAGCACCAGGTAATAATCCTAAAATACCGGCACTAAAAAACACCCCTAGCTGCGAGCTATCCAGCCCGAAATATTCACGAATCCCTGCTGCTGCAATACCTGCAGCCTGAATATCCAGACCTTCGATTACGGCAATAAGGAAGCAGATTGCTACCGTGACAATAGCATGCTTATTATCTGACTTTTCCATTGGAGAATCCTTGTTGTCATCAGCGTTCAAATTAAGTCGCATCATCGCTGAGCCTTATAAAGGATATAACTACCAATAAGTTGAAGCCTTTCGTCCAAAATTGGATTACGTGCATGGTGTAATAGTTTTTGTGCTTTAAGTCACAAAGTCGTAAAAACAATTAAAAATTTAAAATAAAAAAATATGAATCGTGCAATGAACAGTCAAATCAAGCGATCTTTTTAAACACTCATAAAAACATGTCTATTTCTATTAGATATAAAAAAGATTATTACCCAAGTTTTTAACAATCATTTGTAATAAAACCCGAGCGAATTGATATAGTTTTTAAATCTTTAGTCATTGTTATTTAATCTTAAATTCTGATTAAAAAGCACGGAATACACATAGATCAACCTTTTGCTGATGATTTAATCAATCCCATCAACCATGCCAACCCTCTCGATTGAATAAAACATTTTCAAGATTCAGCCCCTGCTGAACAATTTTCAGGCTGCAAAAAAACCGCTATTTTACACTTGATTGTTTTAAGTTTGATTTGTATAAAGAATTTTATGGCTTTGACCAAAGCATATTGTTCTTATGCGTTTGATCAGTCATAATTTGCGTAAGCATTATTCAATTTGGGTATAGCCCAATGAACATGCTACAAATCAAAATTCGAAACCATCCAGAAATCAATATTTCATCTTGTCGGATGGACAAATAGGATAGCTTTTCAAAATGACTCAGCAAGCTCAGACCATTCAAGGTTCAATTGTCGCAATCGTCACCCCAATGTTTGAAGATGGCAGCGTAGATTGGAAGAGCCTCGAGAAGCTGGTTGAGTGGCATATAAAGCAAGGCACCAATAGTATTGTTGCTGTAGGGACTACAGGTGAAGCTTCTACCTTGAGCATGGCCGAACACACTCAGGTGATCAAAGAAATCATCCGTGTGGCGAACAAACGCATTCCAATTATTGCCGGCACAGGTGCAAACTCAACCCACGAAGCGATTGAACTCACCAAAGAAGCCAAAGAGTTAGGTGCAGATGCGGCATTATTAGTTACACCATACTATAACAAACCTACCCAAGAAGGCCTGTATCAACACTACAAAGCGATTGCTGAAGCTGTTGATTTACCTCAAATTTTATACAATGTACCTGGCCGAACCGGTGTAGACATGCACAACGACACCGTGATCCGTCTTGCTGATATTCCACAAATCGTGGGCATTAAAGACGCCACTGGCGATGTTCCTCGTGGTCAAGAACTCATTGAAGGCCTTAAAGGCAAAGATATGGTGGTGTACTCAGGTGATGATGCAACGGCTTATCAGTTAATGGGTTTAGGTGCTAAGGGCAACATTTCGGTTACTGCGAACGTGGCGCCAAAAGAAATGAGCGAAGTGTGTGCAAGCGCTTTGGCGGGTGACGCAGTCCAAGCCGAGCAACAAAACAATACTGTTGCAAATTTACATCAAATTTTATTTTGCGAATCGAACCCAATTCCTGTGAAATGGGCACTTCATGAGATGAACCTGATTGAAACAGGCATTCGCTTACCATTAACACCCCTTGCAGAACAATATCGCACTCCGCTTCGTGAAGCACTCATCACTGCGGGCGTTATCAAATAAAGAAGAGCAAACATCATGCAATTACGTTTAGGACTTAGCCTGGCACTTTCAGTGTTTACATTAGCCGGTTGTAGTTCACTTGCCTTTAATAATGGCACACTGGACTATAAACAAACCACAGATGTTGAACCACTGAAATACCCTGAAGGGTCGATGGTTCGTCCTGCAACGCCTTTGTATCCTGCTCCATCTGTTGACCCACTAGCAATTGAGCATGCACCAAAGCTTGAAAATAAGCGCGGCAATCGCTATGCCCTTCCGCGTCCAGCCGCGGAAAAAAATAATGTCGTTGCTAATTCCTCAACAGACAGTACAAATATTAGCCGTCCTCAACTATTGGTGGATGGAAATCAAAATCCGCTGATCAAAGTTGAAGGAAATTCTGCTACAATTTGGCAATACACACTTGCTACCCTCAGCAGCCTTAACCATACCATTGTTGGTCAGAGCAAAAACCGTTACGAAGTAACCGTCAAGGTCGATCAGCAGACCTATGTCTTAAGACTTTCTTCTGTAGGTTCAAGCAATAACATCGCTGTGTTCAATGCCGATAACAGTTTTGCAGACAAAGAAAAAGCTGCAGATCTGTTAGCTCAGATTTACCAAAATTGGCCAGCCTAGTCGTACTAGGCATTTTTTCTCGAAAAAGGTTCCCTCATGTTAAAACAAACCTTGCTCTATACTGGTAAAGCGAAATCTGTTTATGAAACAGATAGTTCTGACCACCTCATCCTAGTTTTCCGTGACGATGCTTCTGCATTCAACGGTGAAAAAATTGAACAACTGGATCGCAAAGGTAAGGTGAACAACCGTTTTAACGCCTTTATCATGGAGAAATTGGCTGCGGCTGGTATCGAAACTCATTTCGAAAAACTTCTTTCTCCAACTGAAGTTTTAGTGAAAAAATTAACCATGGTTCCTGTAGAGTGCGTAATTCGTAACTATGCAGCAGGTTCACTTTGCCGTCGTTTAGGCGTTGAAGAAGGTAAAGAACTTACTCCGCCAACTTTCGAATTGTTCTTCAAAGACGATGCGTTAGGCGACCCAATGGTGAATGAATCACAAGCGATTGCATTAGGTTGGGCGACTGCAGAACAACTCGCTCAAATGAAAGAATTGACTTATAAAGTAAACGAAGTACTTAAAGGTCTATTCGATGCAGGCAACATGCTGCTTGTTGACTTTAAACTTGAATTTGGCGTGTTCCACGACCGTATCGTATTGGGTGACGAATTCTCTCCAGACGGCTGCCGTCTATGGGACAAAGACACTAAGAAAAAACTCGACAAAGACCGTTTCCGTCAAGGTTTAGGCGGTGTGGTTGAAGCGTATGAAGAAGTTGCTGCACGTTTAGGTATCGACCTTTCTGATATCTAAGTCGTTCATCGATTTGAAAAACCGAGCTCTTTAGCTCGGTTTTTTAATGAAATATTACTCGATTAATCCATGATCGAAAAAACAAATGTTAACCATAAAAATCCTCTGTTTCACATTTACCCAAGTTCACACTAAGATAGCTACATACCAGGCAGCACTAGGATCTATAAGTTTCCAATGTGTATACCGACCAGATTTTCCATCTACCCTCTAGGATGTATCTCCCCAAAGACATCCTATTTTTTCAGCCCAGCTCGCCTTGAGTTGGGCTTTTTTTTGCATGAAATAGACATAAAAAAGGGCGCCGAAGCGCCTTGCCATTATGATCATTCAAATCATTGTTGCTGTTGTTGCATCCAACGTCGTTGCTGCAAACGCTCACCTTCAACTTCACGTTTATTACGTGCAGACTCATACAGCTTAGTGCCTTTCAGTTCAGGCGGCATATAATCCTGCATGACAAAATGCTCAGGATAATTATGTGGATATAAATAGTCCACGCCATAGCCTTGCTCTTTCATCAATTTGGTTGGTGCATTTCTCAAATGTAGTGGCACAGGTAGATTCGAGGTTTTTTCTGCCAAATCTAAGGCTTTGTTGATGGCCAAATAAGTGCTGTTACTTTTAGCACTGGTTGCCAAATACACCGCACATTGCCCCAAAATGATTCGACACTCAGGCATACCAATTGCCTGCACAGATCGGAAACATTCTCCAGCCAACAGTAAAGCATTTGGATTTGAGTTGCCAATATCTTCAGATGCCGCAATCAACATACGACGGGCAATAAAAACAGGATCTTCACCACCTTTGAGCATTCGAGCCATCCAATACAAAGCGGCATCTGGATCACTGCCTCGAATCGACTTAATAAAAGCCGAAACTAAATCATAATGCTGTTCGCCCGATTTGTCATAGCGTGCAATATTTTGCTGCGCAACTTTGACCACCACCGCATTGTTAATGATATTTTCTAAGTCTGGCTCAAACGTACTGGCGATTAAATCTAAAAGATTTAATGCTTTACGAGCATCACCTGCGGCAAATTGAAATAAAGCTTCATATTCTTCGATTTGAATATAACGCTCTTTTAAAAACGAATCTTGCTGAATCGCTTGATCCAATAAGCGCTGAATTGCGTCATTATCCAGAGCATTTAAGGTATAGACCTGACAACGCGACAATAAGGCATTGTTGACTTCAAATGAGGGATTTTCTGTGGTTGCACCAATCAGGGTAATTTTGCCCTTTTCGACAGCATTCAGTAAGGCATCTTGTTGTGACTTATTAAAACGATGAATTTCATCAATAAACACCACAGGTGTCAGTAAATCTCCACCATCGGCGATGATTTCACGTAATTCTTTCACCCCAGTATTAAGCGCAGATAAACTAATAAATGGTCGGTCAACAGCCTGCGCTAACAACAATGCAATCGTGGTTTTACCTACACCCGGTGGTCCCCAAAAAATAATCGATGGTAAATGCCCTTGGTCAATCATCTGACGTAACGGTGCATCTTCACCCAAAAGGTGATCTTGTCCAATAATTTGAGATAAATCATGAGGACGCATGCGTTCAGGAAGAGGAATTTGGCTGTCTGACATCTTATTATTTCGTTTCCGGCAATTGGGGACGTTTTTTCTATTCTAACACTGCCTTGGCAGAATCTTTGCTTTATTCGATATTCAATTTAAGAGGCTGGTTTGATGTCATTATTTAAGTATCTTGCATGTAAAAATCCTTAGGCGAATGTTAACTATAATGTAACAAGAGATCTTATCCCTTATCGATCAAATTAAAGTATGATCGGCTAGATATCCCATTTTTAGCTTGCCTGACCCAATTGGACAGATTGTATGAAGCAATCATTAAAGCAAAAGCAAATACCTCAAGTTCAACAAGGCATTGATCTATCTATATATTCATTTCAACAAATGCCTCAAGCCAAGAATATACAATTACAACATACCCAATGTGCAGAATTACGCGAAAAACTCGACAGCCGTAATCAAATGTTAGATGCCAGTGTCGACTGTATTAAATTATTAAGCCTAGACGGTCATATTCTGCATATGAACCGCGCTGGTTGCTTAGCTCTCGGTGTGTCGCCGACTGAAACTGAGTTTGGTATGTCATGGCACAAATTATTGCCTGAAGAAGTCCGCGACGCGTGTCTGAATGCTTTTGCAGAAGCCAAACAAGGAAAAACTTCTCGCTTTGTCGGCATGAGCCAAGTGGCCGATGAACCCATGGCTTATTGGGATAACATGCTCAGCCCAGTATTCAATGAATATGGTCAAGTCAAAGAAATTCTCTGTGTCTCCCGTGATATTACGGTACAGCGACTGGCGGAAAATAAACTCCAACGGATCATTGAACAGGATGATTTAACAGGTTTATTAAACCGCCGTGCGTTTAGTCGAGTCTTTAAAAGTCACTTAAGAGTGGCACGAGAACATCAGCAACAACTGGGTTTGTTATTGATCGATCTGGATTATTTTAAGCATATTAATGACACCTTAGGGCATAGTGCTGGAGACCATTTACTGCATACCCTTGGACAGCGTTTTCAGCACTGTTTTGATGCAAATATCGTGGTTTCACGCTTAGGTGGCGATGAATTTGCCATTTCTATTCCGAACTTAAAATCGCAACAACAATTAACAGATATTGCCAGCATCGCCTGTCAGCAAATGGATATGCCGATTTTCTATAATGGACAAAGCATCAATATAGGTATGAGTATTGGCTGTGCGATCTACCCACGCGATGCACAAAATTCCTCGAATTTACTTAAATGCGCAGATATTGCACTGAATGATTTAAAAGGCAGTGGTCGTGGTGGGGTGCGAATGTTCAACCACACCATGTTTAAAATTCTTGAAAACACCACTCGCCAATTAACGCTAGCCCGCAGCCTGATTAAGTCCAATCAAATTATTCCGTTTTATCAACCCAAAGTTCGCCTTTCTGACAGTCAAGTGGTCGGCTTTGAAGCTTTGCTGCGTTGGTACGATAAAGACCAACAATTACAATTACCTTCTCAAATTTTTGCTGCATTTCAAGATTATGAATTGGCTTCACGCATTAGTGAAACGATGCAAATTAAAATCTTTCAAGATATTCAAAAATGGATTGAACTCGGACTTCAACCGCTACCAATTTCAATAAATGCAGCCCCTGTCGAATTTTTACGTGATGATTATGCGGAAAAACTACTGAATCGCTTAAAGCAGTTTGGTATTTCACCTGACATTATTGAAGTCGAAATTACCGAGCAAAGCCTGTCAGAACGTGGCTCAAATTATGTGATTCGCGCTCTCCATTTATTAAAAGAGCATGGCATACACATTTCTTTAGATGATTTTGGTACAGGTCATTCATCATTAACACGTTTGAGTAATTACCCTGTCGACTGTATTAAGATAGACCGTAATTTTGTGGAACGCATGCATATCGACTGTTCAGCACTTGCCATTGTCAAAGCGATTACCCAAATTGGTGCGAGTGTTTCCCTGAATATATTAGTCGAAGGTATAGAGAAACCGGAACAGGTCGATACCTTAAAAGAATGTAATTGTCATACTGGACAAGGTTTTTACTTTTATCGTCCGCTCAGTTATGACCATGCGATGGAACTTTTGAGTCACTAAAACTTGTGGAGCAAGACATGATGACACTGAAGTATTTAGTCAGTGCCTGTCTGGCAGGCCAACCCGTTCGTTATGATGCCAAATCAAATACACAACAAGCAATTTGCCAACTGATGCAGACTCACCAAGTCATTACGGCCTGCCCAGAAATGATGGGCGGCCTGAGCTGTCCACGTTTTCCTGCAGAAATTCAAAATGGTCAAGCCACTGATGTGCTCAATGGTACAGCCCAAGTCAAAGATGTCTTGGGCACAGATGTCAGTGCTGAATTTATCGCGGGTGCCCACCGCATGTTGGAATTGGCCCAATTGCATAAGGTTGATGTGGTGGTCTTAAAAGATCGTAGCCCGTCGTGCGGCAGTCATTATATTTATGATGGCACCTTTACGCGTACAAAAATTGAAGGCTATGGAGTAACCACAGCACTCCTCAAACAGCATGGTTTTCAGGTTCTGTCAGAACAAGACTTTCTGGCCATGATACAAGATCAACTCTAGCCCCAAGATAGAGCGTATCTATGTCCTTTAGCGTACCCAACGCACAATATAATCTTCAATATCATCAGGGTTGACGTCTTCTTCACTGATGCAACGCCCTGCGGCAGACTTTCGTGCCTTCAAAATACTGTCACGACTTCCCGTCACGAGATGATGCCAACGCGGTAAATCTTTACCTTCAGAAATTCTACGATAAGCACAGCTCGGCGGTAGCCAATGAAATTGGTGAATTTGTTCAGGTGTCAGCTGTATGCAGTCTGCAACATGTGATTTGCGATTTGGATAATCGGAACAACTGGCAGTTTCACAATCTAAAAGTTTGCATGCCACTTTGGTGTATGCCACCTCTTGCGTATCTTCATCTTCAAGCTTGATTAAACAACACAGCCCGCAACCATCACAGAGGGACTCCCACTCCAAATGAGTGAGTTCAGTCAAAGCATGCTTTTTCCAAAAATGTGGGCGTAGAGTATCGGTCATCTTCTCGCTCGCAACGAAGGTGGCAGGCATATTAACTGAACCCGCACATAAATTCCTTGTTTAAGTTACCGAATATTGAACATTAAATAAACAAAAGAATACATAGCATGCTTTCTGTGACTCCTATACTGATGAGACAGAATAAAAAATCACATGGAGATAAAACTATGTTCCGCTGGGCTATTATTTTCGCTGTAATTGCATTGATTGCGAGTCTGCTAGGTTTTGGTGGTGTGGCAGGCTTATCCAAAGACTTTGCTGTTATTCTTTTGGTTATTGCAGTCATTCTCGCAATTGTTGGTTTCCTCTCTCGAGGAAAAGTTTAGGCGACGGATTGTATGTCGTTTTAAACTACAAATTACCCCCTTAGACTCATGGATAAGAAACGTAGGTTTTTATCATCTTGAGTCTCAATCAAAAAAATAAGAGCCTATGGGCTCTTATTTTTTACATCAACGTCAAACGCATTACGCTGTAGGTTTTAGCTTTAAGGTTTTAAGTGACGAGGTCTAAAGCCGGTTGCAATTAAAGCAATCCCATAAGCAGCAATGCCAATCACACATAAGATGATCACTTCCGCGACACGCATCCACGCAGATACATCACCGTTGTACCATGTTAAGCCATACCACAGTGCAGCAATCATCACAGCATTGGCAATCGCAAACTGAATCACCAATTTTTTCCAATGCGCACCAAAACGGAAAATATTGCGCTTATGTAAATAAAAATACAGCATCCCTGCATTCACTAAAGCGGAACCCGATGATGCCAATGCCAAAGCCATATGCTCGGCATGCCAATCAATCAGTTTAAAGAACCCAATAAACACCACGTTAAGAATGGCATTGGCTGCGACCGCCATTAAACCTACACGTACTGGAGTTTTTGTATCTTGCTGCGCATAAAACCCTGGTGCAAACACTTTGATGAGCATGAATGAAATCACACCAGCACTCATACATTGCAATGCTAATGCAGTCATTTGTGTATCTTCAAAGCTAAATTGACCACGTTCAAATAAGGCCTGAATAATAGGTGTCGAAAGCATGAACAGCGCAATACTAGCAGGCACACCCACCAAGATAATGACTTTAGCCGCCCAATCAATCATACGGCGGAATTTGTCCTGATCCTGTTCAGCATGGCGTGCAGACAATGACGGTAAAATCACGGTACCAATGGCCACCCCAATCAAACCTAAAGGCAGCTCGGTCATACGTTCAGCACTATACAGCCATGATACTGAACCATCTTGCATGAAAGACGCCCAAATGGTGTTCAACAGTAGGTTGATCTGCGTCACTGAGACACCAAACAGCGCTGGCAGCATCAACTTCATGATGCGATCAACACCTTCATGTTTGAAGTCAACTTTCGGTGGAATCAGTAATTTTTTACGCCATAGCTCTGGAATCTGAATCGCCAATTGTAAGAAGCCTGCCGCGACAACAGACCAACCTAAAGCCATAATTGGCTCGGCCATATAAGGGGTTAACCATAGCGCACCGGCAATCATCGCGACATTAAGTAACACTGGAGCGAACGCAGGTGTACTGAATGAGCCATAACTATTCAAAATACTGCTGGCAAATGCCGTTAAGGACATAAACAGTAAGTAAGGAATCGTTAGGCGGAACATATCGGTAGCTAACGCAAACTTGTCTGCATCACCATGGAAACCCGGTGCATAGATATAAATAATCGCGGGTGCCGCCACCATTGCGATGAACGTCAAGCTAGTCATCACCAGACCTAAACAGCCAAAAACACGGCTAATCAGAATCTGGACTTCGGCATGGGTTCGACTGGTTTTATATTCAGTTAATACAGGAATAAAGGCTTGCGAAAATGCCCCTTCTGCGAATAAGCGCCTAAAAAAGTTAGGAATACGAAAGGCAACCACGAAGGTATCGAAGTCTTTACCTGCACCAAATACATTTAACAGGACAATATCCCGTACCAGTCCCAATACACGGGACAACATAGTCATTGCACTGACAATGACTGTCGAACGCCAAAGCGCCATCGGTATTTCTCACTTTTGAAAGTGCGCCTATTGTAATGAAACTCGTCAAGGAATTTCATTGGTTTATTAAACGCAGTATGTATTGTTTATTTGTTTTTAAAATGATGCAGCTGTTGACGAAAAGCGTTCCACTCAAAAAATGAACCCGGATCAGTTTTACGTCCCGGTGCAATATCTGAATGCCCTGCAATATGTTGTTGAATTTTAGGATAAGCCTGTTGTAAACACGCCACGACCTCGGTCAGCACGGCATATTGTGCAGGTTCGAAAGGCAAGTCATCACTGCCCTCCAGCTCAATCCCAATCGAATAATCATTACATTCTTTTTGTGCTAAATAGGTAGAACGCCCTGCATGCCAAGCACGATCGTTAAAATTCACAAATTGCAGTACTTCACCTGTACGCAAGATCAATAAATGGGTAGAAACCTCCATACCTTCAATGGTTTGAAAATAAGGATGTTTCGACCAATCCAACTGATTTTGGAAAAATTGTTCGATATAACCACCGCCGAACTGAGAAGGTGGCAAACTAATATTATGAATGACGACAAGCTGAATTTCGGTATCTGCGGGACGCTGGTTAAAATTCGGTGATGGAATTTGACGCGCACCTAGCAATTGCCCATCCTGCACCTGAAATGTTGTTGCTTGTGACATAAAAAAATCCTGTGTCTAAGCCGGCCTGCAATGCTGCAGATCAAAACGCCGAGCCCTACTTGAAAGGTTTAATGCTAAAACTTTCACATTGAAATCTCAATTCAAGTCTGTGAAAGGAGTTAAAAATCGCTCATTTTTAAGGAACAATGCTAATATAACGCGCACATTTTCCTGGGTTAAAAAGATACGGAACTTCTTATGAGCATATCGCAATCTTTGCTTGAACAATCAATCCAAATCAATATTCAACACGCACTACAAGAAGATATTGGCGAAGGCGATATTACAGCCCTGTTAACTCCAGAAGACGAACAAGCCACTGCAACGATTATCAGCCGTGAAGAGATGATCTTGGCGGGTCAGCCTTGGGTTAATGCACTCATTCAGGCTTACGATGCCGCTGTCCAAGTCACTTGGTTGAAACATGATGGTGACCGTGTTGCCGCAGGCGAAGCCTTTTTAAAACTCGCAGGTTCTGCGCGTAGTTTACTCACGGTTGAGCGTCCAGCCTTAAATTTTATACAAACATTATCTGCAGTAGCGACTAAAACTGCTGCCTATGTCCAGCAGCTTGAAGGTTTGAATACTCGTTTACTCGATACCCGTAAAACCTTACCAGGCCTACGTATTGCACAAAAATATGCAGTTGCTGTCGGAGGTGGTCAAAACCATCGCTTAGGTTTATTTGATGCGTTTTTAATTAAAGAAAATCACATCATGGCAGCAGGTGGCATTAGCCAAGCTATTGCTAAAGCGCATACCATTGCTCCGGGTAAACCTGTGGAAGTTGAAGTCGAAACTTGGGATGAACTCAACCAAGCGTTAGAAGCAGGTGCGGATATTGTGATGTTGGATAACTTTAGTCAGCAACAAATGATTGATGCCGTTAAACACGTCAATGGTCGCTGCAAACTTGAAGCCTCAGGCAATATCACTATTGCAAACTTACGTGAAGTGGCAACGACAGGGGTCGATTATATTTCGATGGGTGTGCTCACCAAAGATGTCACAGCGATTGATTTATCTATGCGCTTTAATGCCTAACGCTCTAGACTTGCTCTAAACATAAATAAAGGGTGCTATTGCACCCTTTTTGATGCTTAACCTCTAGCATGACGTAATCATCATCTTGCTGTTGTTTAGCTCGTTCAGTTTCATCTTCATGTTCAGAGTCCTTTTCATGCTCCGCATCGTCTTCATGCTGCTCGCGCTCATCTTGATCATCGTCATGATCTTTTGAGTTTTCACTTTGTTCAGAAAAACGACCACCTTCACGCTCTTGAACCTGATTTCCCAAAAATCACAACCACTGATCAAAAATACGCTGAATAAAGAAAAATGCATCATCCAATTTTTCATTTTTAGTCCTTCAAAGCATCCTGATTCTATTAATTTGAGTCAAAGACACGTTACTTAAAAGCCGATTCATGTTGGATTTTCTATATTCAGCGCATAAAAAACGCATCCGAAGATGCGTTCTTTATTCAGTTTGAACTGAATCAAACAACTTACCAGCCTAAAGCTTCTTGTTGTTTTTTGATCAATTCTTGAATGCCTTTTTCAGCCAATTCAAGCATTTCATTACACTGTGTACGTGTAAATGGTTTGTCTTCTGCTGTGCCTTGAAGTTCAATGAACTCACCTGCTTGTGTCATGACCACATTTAAGTCAGTTTGGCAGTTTGAATCTTCTTCATAGCAAAGATCAAGTAATGCTTCATCTTGATACATACCTACAGAAACAGCTGCAACTAAGCCTTTAAGCGGATCTTGTTTGATTTTTTTATTTTCAAGCAAGACATTCATCGCATCGACCAAAGCAACAGCTGCACCTGTGATTGATGCTGTGCGTGTACCGCCATCTGCTTGAATCACATCACAGTCGATGCTAATGGTATTTTCACCCAATTTTTTCAAATCAACCATGGCACGTAAGCTACGACCGATCAAACGTTGGATTTCTTGTGTACGACCACTTTGTTTACCACGTGCCGCTTCACGGTCAGTACGTGTATGTGTTGAACGAGGTAACATGCCATATTCAGCAGTCACCCAACCCTGACCTTTTCCTTTAAGGAAACGCGGCACTGAGTTGTCGACACTTGCAGTACAAAGAACTTTTGTATGACCAAATTCAACCAATACAGAACCTTCCGCATAACGTGTGTAGTTACGGGTAATTTTTACTTCACGTAATTGATCTAATGCTCGTTGGTCGATACGCATAATGAGTCCTTAATCTGACAAAATTGATTGCGGCACATTATAACAGAAGGTACAGCCAGATTCGGGACGCATTCGTGTGCATTTACAAAATCCATTCATCCAAGTTTTGATAGGCCCATCGTACGACATCAGGAAATTTGTTAGACTGAAGCCACGCAAAATTCAGGACGAATTGCATGTCGATACGGGAAGAACGTAAGCAACAAAGTCGTAAAGCCATCCTTGATGCAGCGCTTGCATTGAGTACCACAGGCCGTTCTTTCAGTAGTCTGAGCTTACGCGAAATTTCCCGTCATGTTGGCTTGGTCCCCGCTGCATTTTATCGTCATTTTCAGGACATGGACGAACTCGGTTTGGAACTGGTCGACCAAATGGCCCTGCACCTTCGTAATGTACTCAATCAACTGAGTCAGCAATGCTTTCAAGCACCCGATGCACGTACACGACAGAGTCTGGATTATTTATTTCATGCCGTTGAGCAATTTCCTGAGGCATGGATGTTTCTCATTGCAGAGCGTTGGGGTGGTTCAGCTTCCTTAAGACAAGCCATTACACGTGAATTTAATTTTCTCAGTACTGATTTGGCCCATGCACTGGCTCAAGTTGAAGCGACTCAACACATTCAATCCGAACAAGACCTCAAAGTATTGGGACAAATTTTGTTTGAATTGGCCTTAAGTTGGGCAATGCAGTGGATTGACTTACATCGACATATTGACCTTCCACAACGTACGGATGCGCTACAACAATTTCGCCGCCAAGCTCAGACTCAAGTTCAGCTCTTATTTCGTGGCATCTTACATTGGGATCGATCTTTGGCTCAAATCGCTGATCCGCAAAATTTATCGACCTAAAACGCAAAATGTACCGTCATAAAAAAAGCCGCATCGAGTGCGGCTTTTTTATGACATCTGTTATTTCGCTTTGCGTTCTTTATCAACAAGGAATTTCACGATTTCAACGGTACGTGCATCTTCACCTTGTACGATGTATTTACCATTGACGGTAATCGCAGGCACGCCGCTCAATTGATATTGAGCCGCTAAGCTTTTCGCTTGAGCAATTTTTGAAGACACAGCAAATGATTTAAATGTGCTGTTAAATTTCGCTTCAGGAACACCATAACGGGTGTAGAACTTAGCAAATGCGCCTTGTTCTAAGATATTTTTTTGACCCACATGAATGTCATGGAACAATTGTAAATGTGCTTTTTGACGAACACCCAGTGCTTCCGATGCATAGTAAGCACGCGCGCCTTGTTCCCAAAGTGGATTCATTGCTGCAGGTGTACGGACAAAACGTACATCTTTAGGCAATTGCTTTAACCACGTTTGCATATGCGGTTCTAATGTAAAACAATGTGGGCAGCCATACCAAAAGAACTCACGGACTTCGATTTTACCCGGACGTTCGACTTTAATCGGTTTTGGAATAACTGTGTAATCAGTCCCCGCGACAAATTGCGCTGCCATCGCACTGCCAGAAAAAGCCAAAATAGCTGTTGTAATCGTGCCTAAAAGGAATTTTTTCATTGAACTTATCGTCCTCAAAATCATTATGATTAGTTTATGGCAACACTATAAATCAAATCTGTCGATTTCGTTTTCATTCTGTGAACTTTTTTAAGGCTTTTATCGCTTTTTTTTCAGGACGCGCTACACTAACTCCCATAAACTTTTTTCTAAAATATAAAGACTTGATTGAGGTGCAACCGATGTCGCAATTGAATGTTGATCCACAAGAAATTGCCAAATTTGAAGCTTTCGCAGCCATATGGTGGGATCAGCATTCTGAGTTCCGCCCTTTGCACATGATTAATCCCCTGCGTTTGAACTGGATTGATGAGCATTCAAATGGTATCACTGGCAAGAAAGTATTAGATGTGGGCTGTGGCGGCGGTATTTTAGCTGAAAGCATGGCACGTCGCGGTGCGCAAGTATTGGGTATCGACATGGGCGAAGCGCCGTTGAATGTTGCACGCTTACATGCCGAACAAGAAAATGTACAAAATATTGAATATCGCCAAGTACCTGTAGAGCAATTGGCAGAAGAGCAAGCAGGTCAATATGACGTCGTCACCTGTATGGAAATGCTCGAACACGTACCCGATCCAGCTTCGATCATTTTAGCCTGTCAAAAGCTGGTAAAACCGGGTGGTCATGTGTTCTTCTCGACCATTAACCGTAATCCTAAAGCCTATTTGTTTGCGATTATTGGTGCGGAATATGTTTTACGCATGTTGGCGAAAGGCACTCATGATTATTCCAAGTTTATTAAACCTTCAGAATTAGCTCATGATATTCGTCAAGCCGAGTTAAAACTCAAAGATATGACAGGTTTACATTATAACCCGATTACCAAACGCTATTGGCTCGCACCGAATGTGGATGTGAACTACATGGTTCATACGGTGAAAGAAGCCTAATGAAAGCTGTACTCTTTGATCTTGACGGTACACTGATTGATACCGCGGCTGATTTTATTCGTATTATTCAAGACATGTGCCGTGACAAAGACATTGCGGTGGTCAGTGCTGACGACATTCGTGTACAGGTATCTGAAGGCGCGCGTGCCATGGTCAAACTGGTCTATCCAGAGTTAGACGTTGAAGATCCTGTCTTTCTGGCACATCGTCAACGCTTTTTAGATCTGTATGGTGCTGATATTGCAGTTGATACCGATCTGTTTGAAGGCATGTATCCACTACTCGCAGAGTTAGAACAACATCAAATTCCGTGGGGCATTGTCACCAATAAGCCGCGTTCACTCAGTGAAGCGTTGCTCAAAGCGTTGAATTTAACTGAACGCTGCTCGGTATTGGTTTGCCCAGACGATGTCAGTAAAACCAAGCCAGACCCAGAGCCGATGTATTTAGCAGCCAAGCACATTCATCTAGATGCTCAAGACTGTATCTATGTCGGTGATCATCCACGTGATATCGATGCCGGTCGTAATGCGCAGATGTACACAATTCTTGCGGCTTATGGCTATTTACCTTTACAGCACAAAGATGACTTAACAGCTTGGCATGCAGATTGTATAGTGAAGACTGTTGCTGAATTGCATGAAGTCATTCATGATTTGGTCATCAAACCGAAAACGCTAAACACAGCGACTTTATAACGATAGAACACAACACAATAAAACGAGGAGGTACGGATGAAATATTCAGAATATCAACCTCGCCCCGATCTGCTCAAAGATCGCATTATCCTGATTACAGGTGCGGGCGATGGTATTGGGCGTGCGGCTGCCCTCAGCTATGCCTTACATGGCGCAACCGTGGTTTTACATGGACGCACACTGAATAAACTAGAAGTGATTTACGATGAAATTGAAGGATTGGGTGCCCCCCAACCGGCGATTTTACCGCTACAACTGTCTAGTGCCTCTCCTCGTGACTATGAGCTATTGGTCGACACCTTAGAAAAGCAATTTGGTCGCCTAGACGGCATTTTGCATAATGCAGGGATCTTGGGTGAGCGAACTGAACTAGAACATTATCCTGTGGATGTTTGGGATGATGTCATGGCGGTGAACCTTCGTGCGCCCTTTGTACTGACTCAAGAGCTGATGCCCCTACTGCAAAAATCTGAGCATGCCTCAGTGGTCTTTGCCAGTTCAGGTGTGGGGCGTGAAGCCCGTGAACGTTGGGGCGCGTACTCGGTTTCAAAAATTGCCATTGAAGCGGTCAGCACTTTATTCGCAAAAGAAAATGTACATCCGAATATTCGCTTCAACTGCATTAACCCAGGGGCAACACGTACTGCCATGCGTGCAAAGGCGTATCCAGACGAAGATCCAAAAACTTTGCCTACGCCTGAAAGCATTATGCCTGCATATTTATATTTAATGGGTGACGACAGCTTGCATTTAACCGGTGCCAGCATAGATGCCCAAGATGAATAGGGTGAAAACCCAATTTAAAAAGGAAGCGCGAGCTTCCTTTTTTATGTATTGAATGCCTACAAGACATCATTAACCGACTGATTTCGCGGTGTCCACGCGAAAGTCGACTTGAGTTTTTAGCAAATTTGCCGATACTTGGGGCATTCTTTAAAAACATTGGATTGATACATGTCTGACTTTAGCAATATTACAGTGACTCCAACTGAGGATGGCATGGTTAACCTACTGGTCGATGGTCAACCGATTTCAGCAAAATATGGCATGAAATTCGACCCGAGTATCGTGGACGATTTAAAGGGCTTAGATGTCGGTCAAAATGCAAAATTATTTGAACAATTTATTTTTTCGCATACTGACTTAAACTTTGAGCATGCCTATTTCTATGTCACTTGCATTCAAAAGCAAGAAGCAGGCTTTCAAGTGATCACTAACTTTGTTTATCGCATCATTGCGCAAGATCAAGCACCGTTTGAGCATGTGATTACCAAACAAGGTGCAGCAATGACACCTGAAGATATTAATGAATTTATTCAAGCTCATATTCAAAAATCATTAACGGATTATACCGACCTGAAATACGCATACTAATTAAGTTCCAAGTGACACATTTAGCACTAAAAAGGGCCATTTGATGCCCTTTTTTTAAACCCTTAGATTAGCATTTGAAATTCAACAAGCTTTGATCAATAGACAGCTTCATTACCCAACTTGCCATTGATCGTATTTTTAAATTATTTTTATAATAATATTCGGTTTTTCAAATTAAGTATAAAAGCATAGACTGCTGGCCATGACATAGACCGACGGCAAGGAGACCCAAATGGCTGATCAAAAACGCAAAATTGAAACCATTCGTTCAATTAAAACCTTACAACTGACTGAAAATTTGATCTCTGCAATGGACGATGCCGAGCAAGCTGAATATGTGGCTCAAGCAATTTATTCACTCCAATGCCTAAACGAGCAGTGGTACTAAAACCCGAAGTTACTCAACATTTTCAGTCTTTCATCTCTCCCCTCATTTGCCTGTCAAGACTTGATGGGCTGTTTTGATCGTGCTTACAATAGACCTCAAATTTGATCAAGACTGCATTGCAAGGATAAAAAGCACGCATTATCGGACCATCGCTTTCAAGATGGAAAGATTGTTCTCGGCGCCAAATTTATCGCATAATATCCGCAATCTCTTCGTTTTATTTAAAGAAATATTCATCTTTCTTCACAGTTTCTCTGCATTTAATGCGTACAGTAGTGATATTGAAGATAAATTACTCATGAGGGTTGAACATGAAAAAGATTTTGCCAATTTTGGCTATTTCTTTCAGTGCTTTAATAGCAAGCAGCATCACGTCTGCAGCGCCTCACTTCAAGAACGATGAACGTGGCTTTGATGGCCCACGCGGCAATGCATATGGTCAAATGAAAAAAGATCGTGATTTCCGTGGTTATCAGGACGATGACGATCTTGAAGATCGACGCCGTATGCGTGAACAACGTGGAGTCAAACGTTTGCAACAACATAAATGGCAAACGGGCTATGTGATGCCACAGCATTATCGTGGTAATGGTTATAAAGTCGATTATAAAGACCATAACTTACCTAAACCATCGCGTAATCAGCAATGGTATAAAATCAATAATGACTACATATTGGTCAACTCAGATAGTAACAGTATTCTGAAAATTTTAGGTATGTAAGCCGTTTTGAATTTAATTTCGCCATATTTTTAAAGTCCAGATCAACTCTGGGCTTTTTTTAATGTTTAACCGCAAAAGCTGATGCTGCCTAACGTTCAGATCATTTACACACCTTCAAATTTCCTCCATACATTTCACAATTCAACTATATTGCCCCCACGCTTTCTCTGAACTTTCTCGCTAATTTTGAATCATCGAAAAACAGATTAGAAATGTATAGAGGTGTCCCATGAACAAAATCGTATCGAGTTTAGTTCTTTCCGTATCGGCTTTGATGGCAACAACAGCAGCCATTGCTGCGCCAGACCATCGTCAAGATGACCGCCGTTACCATCCGTCATACCAACATCAAGACAACCGTTGGGACAAAGATCACCGTCCGGGCAATTGGAATAACAACAACCGTTATGACAATAATCGCTACGACCGTAATGACTTTCGTCGTGTAAACCCAAGCCGTGATTGGCGTGTCGGTCAAAGCTTTCCACGTTATTTCGACTCAAGCCGCTACAAAGTGAGTGATCGTGAAGCACGCCGCTTACCGAACACCGGTCGTTATCAACAATGGTACAAAATCAATGGTGATTACGTGCTAGTCAATGATCGTACCGATCGCATCATTCGAATTAAGAATGGCTAATCATTCGACGATCTCTTGAGTCCCTTTCCCAACACCTGAACACTGTTCAGGTGTTTTTTTATATTTGCTTTCCGCTGTCATATGTTTTTGTTTAGAATCATCCATACCAAAGCGAATAAACAGGCATAGGCATGCAAACGAATATCACTGAACCATCTTCCAGCACAACCTTACAGTATGTGCATTGGTTCCGTCATTCTGCACCCTATATTAATGCGCATCGTAACAAAACCTTTGTCATCATGTTTGATGGTGAAGCGCTGCAACATGAAAATTTTCAACACATTATTCACGATATTGCCTTATTACACTCGCTTGGTATTCGTCTAATTTTGGTGCATGGTGCCCGTCCGCAAATCAATCATAATTTACAAAGCAGCGGCATCCAGACACCATTTCATCATCATCGTCGCATTACCACACGCGAATCTTTACCTGCAGTGATGAATGCTGTTGGCTCCATTCGTCTGCAAATTGAAGCCCTCCTATCTATGGGTTTAGCCAACTCACCGATGTACGGCGCGCGTATTGATGTGGTTTCAGGTAATTTAGTCACGGCAAAACCGTATGGCATTCGTGACGGTATCGATTTTCAACTGTCTGGTGAAGTTCGTTCCGTCGATATTGATGCGATTCAACGTCATTTAGAGAGCCAAAACATTGTGGTGCTTGGGCCGACAGGTTATTCCACTACAGGTGAAGTGTTTAATTTATTGGCTGAAGAAGTTGCGACCAAAACTGCGATCAGTTTAAAAGCGGATAAGTTAATTTTCTTGGGCAAACAACACGGTTTGCACAATGAACATGGGCAACTACAACGCGAAATTACGCCTCATCAACTTGATCAGCATATTTTGCAATATCAAGATTCTAACCCCGATATTGCCCTGCATTTAAGCGTTGCCAAAGATGCCTCCCTACAAGGCGTACACCGTGTTCATCTTATTTCCTATGCCTATGATGGCGCATTGATCGAAGAACTGTTCACACGTGACGGTTCTGGCACCATGATCACCGATGCGCATTATGAAGAAGTGCGTACTGCCGATATTCAAGATGTGGGTGGCTTAATCAATCTGTTACGCCCTCTCGAACAAGAAGGCATTTTGGTTTATCGCTCACGTGAACGTCTGGAAAATGAAATTGGACAATTTGCAGTGATTGAACGTGACGGTACGATTTTGGCCTGCGCTGCGTTATATCCGATTCCTGTCACAGGGAATGAAAAACGCTCTGCTGAAATCGCATGTGTGGCTGTGCATCCGGGGTATCGAAAATCGAATCGCGGTAGCCAAATTTTGCATTATTTAGAAGAAAAAGCGCGAGATTTAGGTATTGAACAATTGTTTATTTTGACCACACGAACAGCGCATTGGTTCCTTGAACAAGGTTTTGAACAAGTCAGTGTCGATGACTTACCGAATGCCCGTCAGGCCTTATACAACTACCAAAGAAACTCATTGGTTTGTAAAAAGTCACTTTAAAGTGGCTTTTTTTATGCGCTGAATAGCATTATTTTGCATAAGGTTATGCCTAATCCCTTGGCTATCCCCCTCAAATCACTTTGCAAGCCACAGAATAACCATATCTGCCATTTAAATAACCCAAATAAATAAATAATTTCAATAACTTAAAATAACACTTTGACACATTATATGTTTTTCTAAAATCATAATTTTTCATAAGTTTTGCTGATTTTTATTTATCTTTTTTCCTGATTTTAAATTTAAGTTTTCTTATTTTTTTCGAAAAAGAAAACTCTTTAGCTTATGTGTTCATAAATCAACAGTTCTGCACATTTAGACCTTTATAGGAGCAACACATGCGTACTCACAAAGTAAAACTTTGGACAAAAACACTTGTACTGTCTACAGCGGTTGTGGGTGCCATGATGATGTCGGGCTGTGGCAAAAAAGAGGCTGATGAAAATGTCACCTTAAATATTGGCTTCCAAAAATATGGCTTATTGCCAATTTTAAAAGAACGCGGAACCTTAGAAACAGCCTTAAAAAGCCAAGGTGTAAATATCAAATGGGTGGAATTTCCTGCGGGTCCACAGCTGCTTGAAGGGCTCAATGTGGGCAGCGTGTCATTTGGTGAAGTCGGTGAAGCACCGCCTATCTTTGCTCAAGCCGCTCAAACCGATTTGGTTTACATTGCCAACCAACCTGCAGTTCCAAAAGCTGAAGCATTAATTGTGCAAAAAGATTCGGCTATTCACAGTATTCAGGACTTAAAAGGTAAACGTGTGGCCTTAAACAAAGGCTCAAACGTGCATTACCTGTTGCTCAAGCTGTTGGAAGCCAATCAGCTTAAATTTAGCGACATCAATGTCGTGTATTTACCACCTGCCGACGCACGTGCTGCTTTTGAAAAAGGTGCCGTTGATGCATGGGTAATTTGGGACCCGTTCCTTTCTGCTGCTGAGCATCAACTTAATGCTCGCACCATTGCCAATGGCGAAAACTTGGTGAAGAACTACCAGTTCTATTTGGCCGATCGTAAATTTGCTCAGGAAAATCCAAAAGTCCTGCAAGCTGTGGTGAATGAGTTGAATTTGACCACGCAATGGGTCTCAAAAAATCAAGATGAAGCGGCCAAGTTACTCGAAGGCAAAACCGGCTTAGGTCTAGATGTGCTTAAAACCTCAATTTCCCGTTTAGGCAATCAAGTGACGCCGATTACTACACAAGTGGCGCAAGAGCAGCAGCAAGTCGCTGATGCGTTTTATAACGAAAAATTAATTCCCAATAAATTAAATATTGAGTCGGCCATTATCAAATAAGCCGACTACAGCATAAGGGCGATGCCATGCGTATTCTAAGAACATTTTCCATACTGACTTTAGCCACTTTGGGCCTTGGACTCAGTGCGTGCCAAAAACAAGAAACAGCACAGCAGGATCGTGAAAAACCAACTGAAACAGCCGTAAAAACCTTGGTTATTGGTTTTCAAAAATCAGCCTTAAATTTGTTGGTTGCCCGTGAACAAAAGCTCTTTGAACAACAATTTCCCGGTGCTCACATTGAGTGGAAGGAGTTCCCTGCTGGCCCACAAATGTTAGAAGCCCTTGCGGTCGGTGCGGTGGATTATGGCTATGTCGGCAACACCCCGCCTATTTTTGCCCAAGCTGCCAATAAAGACCTGAATTATATTGGCTATGAAGTGGTGCCTGAACAGTCGCTTGCTGTCGTGATTCCAGCGGATAGCTCAATCAAAACCATTCAAGAATTACGTGGCAAACGCGTTGCTGTACAAAAAGGCTCGAGTGCGCATGAGTTATTAGCCAAAACTTTAGAAAAAGCCGGTTTGACTTGGAATGACATTCAACCGATTTGGATTCCACCAGCAGATGCACGTGCCGCATTTGATAAAAAATCAATTGATGCATGGGCCATTTGGGACCCGTTTTTATCTGCTGCGGAGTTGGATGCTCAGGCTAAAGTGCTGATTCAATCCGGTGATTTTCCAAAGACCTATTCATTTTATGTGGCAAATCCAAAAGTCGTTCAAGCGCACCCTAATGCCCCAGCTAAATTTTTAAAGGCCCTAGATGCTTCCGATCAGTGGATTGTGAAGAACCAAAATGTGGCTTTAGAGATTTATCAAAACAGCACTGGGCTGCAAAAGAATATTGCTGCGCAAGCCTTTTCTCGCCGATCTAAACCATCTCCTGTGCGCCCGCTGACACCTGAGGTCATTCAAGCACAGCAAAATATTGCGGACTTATTTAAACAAGTCCAACTGATTCCAAACAACATTCAAGTCCAAAAGCAAGTTTGGACACCTTCATCACATTGATACCCGAGCCATCAAAAATACAAGGAACTGAACATGAAAATTTTCTGGTTTATCCCTACCCACGGTGACAGTCGCTACTTAGGAACAAGTAAAGGTGCACGCCAAGTCGATCACGCCTACATGAAGCAAATTGCAGTAGCGGTGGATAATCTTGGCTATGAAGGCGTTCTGATTCCGACAGGTCGTTCATGTGAAGATCCATGGCTTACAGCTGCAAGCTTGATTGATGCCACTAAAAATCTAAAATTTCTAGTCGCGCTACGCCCAGGGGTGACAACGCCTGCACTGACTGCACGTATGGCTGCAACATTTGACCGTTTATCTGGCGGTCGTATCTTACTGAATTTAGTTACAGGCGGTGATGAGCAAGAACTCAAGGGTGATGGTGTCTATGAAGATCACGCAACGCGTTACCAAACTGCCGCGGAATACACCACAATTTGGCGTGAAATTTTAACCCGTTCACATACTGGTGAAAGCTATACCTTCCATGGCGAACGTTTGAGTGTAGACGACGCCAAATTACTCTATCCACCGGTACAAAAACCTTATCCACCACTATGGTTTGGCGGTTCGTCAGAAGCTGCTGTTGAACTCGCGACAGATCAAGTTGACACCTATTTAACTTGGGGTGAGCCACCTGCTGCGGTAAAAGAAAAAATTGCAGTGGTGCGTGAAAAAGCCAAAGCCAAAGGACGTGAACTGAATTATGGCATTCGTTTACATGTCATTGTACGCGAAACCAATGAAGAGGCATGGAAAGCAGCTGAAGAACTAATCCAATATGTCGACGATGCCACCATTGCAGCCGCGCAAGCCAAGTTCAAAACCATGGACTCTGTAGGGCAACGCCGTATGGCTGAACTGCACAATGGCGACCGTAGCAAATTAGAAGTATCTCCAAACTTATGGGCAGGTGTTGGATTGGTTCGTGGTGGTGCAGGTACGGCACTCGTTGGTGATCCTGAAACTGTCGCCGCACGTATCCAAGAATATGCCGATCTCGGGATTAGCACCTTTATTTTCTCTGGTTACCCACACCTTGAAGAGTCTATCCGTTTTGCAGAATTAGTGTTCCCATTACTGCCATTGGAAACACGTCAGAAATTGGTTCAACCTAACTTAACCGGCCCATTTGGTGAGATTGTCGCGAACAATTACACACCAGATGAAAATAAAAAAGCTGAAAAGATTCAGGAGCCGGCCTAATGTCCAAAACTGTTTCTGTTGAAACCTTCAAAGCACCGAAGGTTTCACGTGGAACACAACTCGGGCAGCGTTTGCTGCCTTGGTTGTTTCCTATTGCATTAATTATTGTTTGGCAAATTGCCTCTGTTACAGGGCTGTTAGAAAGTCGTATTTTGCCTGCGCCAAGTGCGGTGGTGGTGGTCTTTTGGAACTTACTGATCAGTGGTGAACTGTGGAAGCATGTTCAAATCAGTGCCGGTCGTGCTTTGGTTGGGCTTTTAGTCGGCGGTGGATTAGGTCTTTTTTTAGGGCTGCTGAATGGTTCATCCAAAACAGCATCGACGCTACTCGATACCACGCTGCAAATGATCCGTAACATTCCTGCTCTTGCCCTGATTCCCTTGGTGATTTTATGGTTTGGGATCGATGAATCGGCCAAACTTTTTTTAGTCGCTATTGGCGTATTCTTTCCCATTTATATCAATACCTATCATGGTATTCGTTCTGTAGACCCTCAACTGATTGAAATGGGCAAAAGCTACGGTTTGAGTGGCTGGCAACTTTATAAAGAAATCATTCTACCGGGGGCGATGCCGTCTATTTTGGTTGGTCTGCGTTTTTCACTCGGGCTCGTTTGGGTTTTGTTGATTGTGGCAGAAACCATTTCTGCACAAGCCGGCATCGGTTATATGACCATGAATGCACGCGAATTTCTACAAACCGATATCGTCTTGGTCGGGATTTTATTGTATGCCCTACTCGGTAAATTGGCCGATGTACTGGCTGTTGCCTTAGAAAAATATTTACTCCGTTGGCACTCGGGTTACCAAAAATAAGGAGCATGTGATGACCGATTTAAGCATAAGCCGTCATGCAGACGACTCAACCCAACCTCAGCGTTCTTCAGTCGAGGATATCAACCCCCATGCGGTGTTGGGCGCAGAGATCCTGATTGAACAACTACACAAATTTTATGGCGATGTTAAAGTCCTTGAGGACCTTGACCTGCATATTCAACCCGGTGAATTCTTGGCGATTGTCGGTCGTAGTGGCTGTGGTAAAAGTACCCTGCTTCGCCTCATCGCCGACTTAGAAAAACCGAGTTATGGCGAAATTAAATTTAAGTCTGCACGTCATATACGTGAAGGCATCACCAGTGATGATATTCGTGTGATGTTCCAAGACCCTCGCCTACTGCCTTGGCGTAGCATTGAGAAAAATGTACAACTTGGTTTAAGCAAAGACCAACACGCCAATGCCACAGCACTCCTCGAAAAAGTCGGTTTAAAAGACAAAGCGGGGCTTTGGCCAACACAGCTGTCAGGGGGGCAACGACAACGTACTGCACTGGCACGTGCTTTGTCACATAAACCACGTATATTGCTGCTAGATGAACCACTGGGTGCGCTCGATGCCTTAACACGTTTAGATATGCAGAATTTGATTGAAAAACTCTGGACCGAGCAAGGTTTTACCGCGATTTTGGTCACGCATGATGTAAGTGAAGCCGTGCAGTTGGCAGACCGTATAATCTTGCTCGATAAAGGCCATATTGCCCAAGAATTTCGTGTCAATTTGGCCCGTCCACGAAAAAAAGGCATTGAATTTACTGAACTTGAACAACAAGTCTTACAAGCAGTCTTGGCCACTTAAGCTATACTTGTGCAGGAAATCATCACTTAAACTGTGTGACTTCCTGTCCTGTTCTAGAGCAATATCGCAACATAACCACGTTTAGCATTGAGGGGAGATTTATCGCCTGTTGACAAATACATCACAAAAATTACGACAAATCATATAAATCCATGACTAAAAATAATGATTTATTTAAATTTCACCCTAAAATGATTATTTGAAATATTATGGCATTCGTCGTATTTATTTGACCGTTGAACAGAATAAACTGCCAAAATTCATAAAATTAAAAACGATGATTGTGCACAAATCTGTTGATTTGCCGTACAATTCAATATTCCCTTTTCATTTTCTTAAAAGAGCTAATGGAACAAAAAAAGAGTACCCAGAAACGCCACCAGTTGCTTAATGCAGCACTGGATGTCTTTTCCCTGTATGGCTTCAATGGCGCCAGCTTGGATGAGATCGCACAGATTGCAGAAATGCATAAATCGAATATTTTCTATTACTATGAAAATAAAGAAGCGCTTTATGTTGAAGTTCTGACAACGGTTCTACAAAAGTGGCTTGCTCCGCTACAAATGTTGGAAGCAGACCTTGAGCCTGAAGAAGCGATCACCAATTATCTATTGCAGAAAATTGAAGTATCTCGTACGCAACCGAAAGCCTCACGTTTGTTCGCACTTGAAGTCATTCAGGGCGCACCACACATTCTTGAAATTTTAAAAGGCCCACTAAAAAAATTAGTGAAACGCAAAGCCAAAGTCATTAGCAACTGGCAAGAGCAAGGTAAAATTTCAAAAGATATTGATCCAGAACTTTTAATTCTGAACATTTGGGCAATCACGCAAAACTATGCTGACTTTGCAACCCAAATGGAAATGGTCACTGGAAAAACCTTACGTAATCGCAGTATGCAACAACGGATTATTCAACATACCGTCCATATGATGCTTTACGGTGTAATTCCACGCCCAGAAAAGTAAATTGAATTGGGTCGAATTGGCATACGACCATAGCATTCTATGGTCGCCGACCGAAATTAGCTAAATGCCTTATTTGACTGTTTGATATAATTTCAATAATTTCTTTGCGCCGAATAATAAATTTTCTTCCCAATCCAGATGCGCTGTGTCATTCGCACCATCGGTAATATATTTTACCGATACAAAGCGAACACCCAGTTTTTTACATACTTTAGCGATTGCGTAGCCTTCCATATCGACAAGATTACACGGTACTTTCGGCAGCCCAGTTTCAAAGCTGTCGCCTGTACCACAAATTCCTTTAGGCAAATGGCTAAACATGCTCTCTGGCTGAATTTCAGCAGGATGATCGGTATCCATCGGCGTCACCCCCACATCAAAACCCAAAGGCGATACATCCATATCCCGTTGTACAAATTGAGCTACTTCAACCAAAGCATGTGCATCAAAATGTGAACTTCCCGCAGTGCCCAAATTCAGCAAAGTATGACATCCGGTTTTTTGAATCACATCAAAGGCTTTAAATGCGGCATTGACTTTACCAATACCACTGTAATGTACTTCAATGCCTGCGGCTTCAAACAAGCCTTTAGATTCACTCGGCAGTGCCATAATTAAAGCGATTTGCTGACGCATAGCGGTCTCCTCAAATTGATGCCTTCATATAGCATACATTTGCACGTGCGCAGAAAAAATCATCTTCAAAAATCACATTGCTCAGAAAATAAATTCCTCACGCAGATTTGAATGCTATCAAATTTGAAATTGCATCGGCCGCTTGCCAATAAAAGACGGTGCCAATTGTTGGTCATGACGTAAGGCATCTAAAATCTTCTCTAAGGCAATATGTGCCATATCCCCTCGTACACTATGCGAATGGGTCATCGGCATATGCTCGATGCCAGCTCTTCGCGCTGACAAAATTTTAATGTCTTGTTTGTTGACCACCCAAGTATAGGCATTCACAGCCGGCATCAATGCCTTAGACAACAATTTTGGAATCGGAAATTTATAACTGACACAGGTATAAACCCGTGACTCATACGGCCCCACAGGGCTAATCAGACTATTAAACACCATGCCCGATGGCTCTCCCCAATGGTATTCCACCAAGGTAATATTCGGCGCGATAAAACTGTCGCGGTGGACCTGTTCAGCACCATGCGGATTGGTCAGCCATGGCATCATGCCGACATCTGCATCATGGTCATGATAGTCAACGACTACTTTGCGCGGCCCGACATCTATGGTGGCATCCACGGCTTTTCCCGACTCTGAACGAAACCAGCCTTCATGGACAAATATGGTATGGGTTACATCCATTATATTCTGTGCAACAGCGCCCATCTCGCCATCATAACTGCCGACCATGTAATAGCTGACCCAGCCGGCTTGATCATAAAACGGTAATTTAAATATTTCCGGGCGTTCCTGTTTGGGCTTTTCACCGAGATAAATCCATACCACCCCATCTTGCTCACATACATCAAAACTACGCTGTTTAAAGGGATGCGGTTTTTCTGGAAAAAATTGTCCATTGACACTAGGAATATGCGCCACATGCCCATCGCCCTGATACGACCAACCATGATATGGACATGTCACGCAGCCATCGGTCATTTTACCCTTAGACAAAGGCACACCACGATGCACACATTGATCGAGCAATGCAGCGGCTGTTCCATCTTTTTGTCGGAACAGAACAATTTTTTTACCATACAGGGTGGCTGAAAAAGGCTGATCTTTTTTGAGTTCTTTAGAGGTACAAGCGACGTACCATTCTTATAATAATCCTTTGGCATCATCCCAAAAACTGGTTTGATTACACATAATTCGATCCTTATTTTTATCTTTTTTGTTTTAATCCATAATCCTTACTCTAGCACCTACACTACAAGCAAGTTTATATCTCGAAACCTGTTGATCTCTTGAAAATACGCGCAAATTTTATACATGAATGTTTTGCATGGATAGCAAAATAACGTAACTGCATCACACGCTTGCACAAGCTCTATATTTGTTTGCTGAAATCCGTCAAAGCCAACGCGCTATAGTTTTCTTCAACGGATTTACATTCACCCGACATCATTTAAGATGCGCGCTGAGCATTACAATACGCTTTTAAACACGGAGAAAAAAATAAGCTACCGCGATAAAACCCTTGTATGGTTTTCAGCATCACCAATAACCAAAGCGTACAGAGCAATACTGCAAAAAAAGTACCGAACTGTTGAATAGCGTGTAATTGCGTCTGTTCCGCCAAATTGATGACTGCTAAACTAAAAACGCCGAATGGAAACGTCATCGCCCACCACCCGAGATTAAAGGGTAAATCTCGCAAATGTTTTAGCGTGATGAGTATAGCGATTCCGAACCACCATACACCAAATCCAAGTAGAACAAGGGCTGCGAACACGCCGCCTTGAAGCAACACCTGTCCTAAATCTGCCAAGTCTACTGCTGTCAAAATACGTGGGGCTTGCTCGCCCAAAAGTAACAGCGCTAAAGCCCCTGTCCCAATCGGTCCTAAGGCCAACCAACTGCTGATCGCCATTTCCTTGCTTGGCAATTGATGTAAAGCCAGACGCAGCAACAAGATGCTTAAGATGGCAAATGCAGGAAATACTGAGATCCCCCAAAGCAGATAACTCCCCAGCAAAATATGGACAGAATGGGCCTGTGCAGGTAAATGCGCCAACAATAAACCGCCTGAACTGGCAACCACCTCGCAAGCCACTATCGGCAATAACCATACTGCGGTCATGCCTTGCAGCGCATGTTGCTGACGACTAAACATCAGAAATGGAACACACCATGCAATCGCTATTGACATCAACACATCGACATACCATAAATATTCAGCCCATGTGATGATGCTCATGCCCAAAAACTCTGTGTATAGCGTGGTGCCAAATTTCAATGCGCCATTGATCAGGGTTGCCAGTGCCATGAGGATCGCCCCAAGAAATAAACTCATCACTGGATGCTGGAAAATCTGCTTGTGGGTACAATATCCATCGGCTGAGATACATCCCACTAAACAATATGAACAACACGATGCTGATCTGCCACAGCGCTGCTCCGAAGGACCACATCCACTGCGGCGCCACCGCTATAGATGGTAAAATGAGGGCCACCACACCTGTGCCCATCACCACCGTAAACCAGTTTGGGGTGAAATGACGAATCAAGTCTTGTTTATGCTGGAGTTGATAAAATGGCATTTTCATCGCATGATGCTCATCAAAATGGAATGTCTATAGTTTAAGCACACCATTAAACAAGAAAAATTGATTAATATTTATTTTTATAATTTATTTTATTGATAGTAAATTCATCTCTGCATAAAAAAACTTGAGTAAAAACACAACAACAAGACGAACGCAGAAGATTATGGCAATATATAGCCCTCAAACATTTTCAACAATTGATTCGCCCATGAAGCTGCTCCGTCTGAATGCTTTAGCGCCCCACTTAGAACTCCCCAAAACTGCCGTGACCATTGGCAATTTTGATGGTGTACATTTGGGTCATCAAGCGATGGTCAGCCAGCTCAAAGACATAGCACAGCAACAAAACTTAAAAACAGCTGTGATGATTTTTGAGCCACAACCGCTTGAATTCTTTAAAGCTTATGATGCACCGCCTCGAATCAGTTCACTACGTGAAAAAGTCGAATATTTAACTGAACTAGGCGTCGACTATATTGTGGTGGCGAAATTTGACAATGCCTTTCGTAATCTCAGCGCCGAAGAATTTGCCGATATTTTAAAAAATAAACTCAATACACAAAGTTTAGTTTTGGGCGAAGATCATCACTTTGGCAAAAACCGCCAAGGCAATAGCGAATTTTTACGCCAATACGGCTTCCAAGTCACAGCCCTGCAAAATGTCGAAGTTGATGGCGAACGTGTCAGTTCGACACTGGTTCGTCAGACATTACAAGCAGGCGACCTTGCCCATGCCGCAAAACTTTTAGGTCGTCCTTATAGCATCACCGGTCGTGTGCAGTATGGCGATCAAATCGGTCGCACCATTAATTTTCCTACCATTAATGTGCGTTTAAACCGTCATAAACCTTGTTTAAATGGCATTTATGCAGTCGATGTCATTTGTGAAACCGAATCTTTAACAGATAAAGTAAAAAACGAAAATGCTGACAAATTAGGGGTTGCAGGTTATGCACCCTCTGCTCTGTTTGGTGCAGGGCATGTTGGTACGCGTCCCGCAATTAAACAGGAACATCCTGAATGGCGATTAGAAGTACATTTTCCTGATGTTTCTGCTAATCTGTATGGCCTGTTAATGCGGGTGACGTTCTTGAACTTTTTACATGGCGAAAAGGACTACCCTTCGCTTGAAGCACTGAAAGCCGGAATTGATGACGACGTCGAAAAGCTCCTTGAGTTTCGAGGTCAGCACCCTCATTTCCCCTTTTAAACCCCGATTATTTATTGTAAAACGCGTCAGTCAACGGGCTGATAAATTTGGAAGACAACTTGCATGAGCGATAAGCAAACTCCTGAAAATGCAGTGGATTATAAAGCCACGCTAAACCTCCCAGGTACTGAATTTGCGATGAAAGCAAATCTCGCAGTACGTGAAGCGAAATGGTTAGAAGAGTGGTATGCCGACAACATTTATCAGCAGATTCGTGCATCGCGTATTGGCAAGAAAAAATATGTGCTTCATGACGGCCCTCCATACGCAAATGGCCAAATTCACTTAGGCCATGCGGTGAATAAAGTCCTGAAAGACATCATCATCAAAAGCCGTGTAATGGACGGTTTTGACGCACCGTATGTACCAGGTTGGGACTGTCACGGTCTTCCAATCGAACTGAAAGTTGAAGAAAAAGTCGGTAAAGTCGGCGTGAAAGTAGATGCCTCAACTTTCCGTAAAGCCTGCCGTGAATATGCCTACACCCAAGTTGAATTACAGAAAAAAGACTTCGTGCGTATGGGTGTGTTTGGTGATTGGGACAACCCTTACCTCACCATGAACTTCAAACAAGAAGCCGACATCGTTCGTTCGCTCGGTGAAATTGCCAAAGCAGGCCATATTGAGCCGGGTCTTAAACCTGTGAACTGGTGTTTGGACTGTGGTTCTGCCTTAGCTGAAGCTGAAGTGGAATACGAAGACAAAAAATCAGATGCGATTGACGTTGGTTTTAGCGTTGTTGATTTAGCTGATTTATCTGCACGCCTAGGTGTTACAGTTAGCGATTCTACAGATATCGTAATCTGGACAACCACACCTTGGACTATGCCTGCCAACCAAGCGGTTGCTCTACACGCTGAACTTGAATACCAATTGGTGAAAGCAACTGGCGAAGACAAAGCAGCGCAAAACTTCATCCTTGCAAAATCATTGGTTGAATCTGCAACTCAGCGTTATGGTTTTAACGCAGTAGAAGTGATTGCTGAATTTGCTGGTGCAAAACTTGAAAATCTAGTACTACAACATCCGTTAATTGCTGAACGCCAAGTACCAGTGATTTTAGGTGAGCATGTCACAGACGGCAGTGGTACAGGTGCTGTACATACCGCGCCAGGCCATGGTGTGGACGACTATAAAGTTGGCTTACAGTACAACCTGAAAGTCGACAATCCAGTTGGCGGCAACGGTGTGTATTTACCGACTGCACCAATTTTTGCAGGCGAACACATCTACAAAGCCAATCCAAAAATCATTGCTGCTTTAATCGAAGCAGGTAAACTTTGGGCACATGTGGTGATCAAACATAGCTATCCACATTGCTGGCGCCATAAAACACCGATTATCTTCCGTGCAACACCGCAATGGTTCATCAGCATGGATGCAAAAGGTTTACGCCAAGGTGCATTAAACGCGATTGAAAATGACATCAGCTTCGTACCGGATTGGGGTAAAAACCGTATCCAATCGATGATTGAAGGTCGTCCAGACTGGTGTATCTCACGTCAACGTACATGGGGCGTGCCGATTCCGTTCTTTGTGCATAAAGATACTAACGAACTTCACCCACGTACGCCTGAGCTGATCGAAGAAGTGGCGAAGCTGATTGAACAAGAAGGTATTGATGGTTGGTATAACCGTGATGCGTCTGAGTTTATCGGTGCAGATGCAGAGCAGTACAATGCAGTTCGTGACACTCTAGACGTTTGGTTTGACTCTGGAACAACACACTTTGCAGTACTCCGTGAACGTGAAGAATTGCAAGACCCAGCTGACTTGTACCTTGAAGGTTCTGACCAACACCGTGGTTGGTTCCAGTCTTCATTGTTAACGTCTATGGCGATTAATAACCGCGCACCGTACAAAGGCTTATTGACTCACGGCTTCGTTGTGGACGAAAAAGGCCGCAAAATGTCGAAGTCGATCGGTAACGTGATCACGCCGCAAGACATCATTAAAGACATGGGTGCAGATGGCCTACGTTTCTGGATTGCGTCTGCAGACTACCGTTATGAAATGACTGCAGGTAAAGAAATCTTCAGCCGTGCATCAGATGGTTACCGCCGTATCCGTAACACATTGCGTTTCTTGTTGGCGAACTTGAATGGCTTCAAACCATCGACTGATGCTTTGCCTGTTGATCAATTGATCGCACTGGATCAATACATCTTGCAACGTGCGGCGGAAGTACAAAAAACCATTCAGCAAGCCTATGAAGATATGAACTTCCATATCGTGACTAGCGCATTGACCAACTTCTGTATTAATGACTTGGGTGGTTTCTACCTCGACATCATCAAAGACCGTCAGTACACCACCAAAGCAGACTCTGCAGCGCGTCATTCTGCACAAACTGCGTTGTATCACTTGGTTCAAGCCTTTGTCCGCTGGATGTCTCCAATCTTGAGTTTCACCGCACAAGAAGCTTGGCCGTTGATTCCAGAGCAGTCTGAGAAATATGTATTTACTGCGGAGTGGTATGACATTCCTGTAGCTTCTACAGCGAATCTGGTGACTGAAGCTGAATGGCAAACCTTGATCACCGTTAAATCTGCGGTGAACAAGTTTATTGAAGCTGCACGTACTGCAAAAACTGTGGGTTCAAACTTGTCTGCCAAAGTTGAACTTTGGGCCAATGCTGAGCTGAAAGCTGTTTTAGACAAATTCGGTGAAGAACTGCGTTTTGTCCTCATCACTTCTCAAGTGATTGTCAATGCGTTTGATGCAGCGCAAGGTGAAGCCTCTGACCTTGACGGTTTAAATGTCAAAGTCTCTGCTGCTGATGGTGAAAAATGTGCACGCTGCTGGCATGTACTACCAGATGTGAATACACATCACGAACATCCAGGTCTTTGTTCTCGTTGTATTATTAACCTTCCTACAGGTCAAGGCGAAGAGAGAAAATATGCCTAATCCACAAGAAAAAAAGGGCTTCTTTCAATTCTACCCACACAATTTAGTGTGGGTGGGCTTATCCATTGTTGCCATTATTTTGGATCAATGGACCAAATGGATTGCAAGTACACATCTGAACTACGCAGATCCTGTACCTGTCATGCCCTTTTTAAATTGGACATTACTACATAACTATGGCGCTGCCTTTAGTTTCTTGTCCGATGCCGGTGGATGGCAACGTTATTTCTTTACTTCACTCGCAGGACTTGTGTCTGTCATTTTTGTATTTTGGCTCATGCGTATGCCAAAAAACGTGAAAGTCCTTCCAATTGCCATTGCCCTGATTTTAGGCGGCGCAATAGGTAACTTAATTGACCGCGTATCTTTAGGTTATGTGGTGGATTTCATTCACGTGTATTACAACAACAGCCACTTTCCTGCATTTAATATTGCAGACAGTGCCATTACATTAGGCACGATTCTGCTTCTTATCGATACGTTTTTCTTAGAAAAACACCGAATTCAACGTGCGGAAGCGCAAAATGACTGATTTTATCAATCCTAACGAGGAAACTCGTATTGAAGAAGGTTCTAAAGTAGACCTTCACTTTTCTGTTGCTATTGAAAATGGCGTAGAAATTGACAATACCCGTAGCCGTGCTGAACCTGTCAGCCTTGTCATGGGTGATGGCAGCTTATTACCGGGTTTTGAGAAAGCTTTATTCGGTTTACGTGCAGGTGACCGCCGTACTGTGAGCCTTCCTCCTGAAGATGCTTTTGGTCCATGGAACCCGGAAAACGTACAAAAATTTGATACTGTCAAATTTGAGCAACGTCCTGTTGAAGGCCATATGATTGAGTTTGAAGATAAAGCCAAACAAAGTCTGTATGGGGTGATCAAAACTGTAGGTGAAGACATTACCGAAGTGGATTTCAACCACCCTCTAGCCGGTAAAAATATCACCTTTGAAGTTGAAATTTTCAAAGTGACCCCTGCTGGTCAACAAGGCGTGAAACTGATCTAAGTTTCAGCAAATGAAAGCTCCTTCGGGAGCTTTTTTTTATCACTATTTTTATAACTATCAATCGACTCGATACATTTTCTGTATATGCAACGGACCGAATTCATATTAATTTAATGCAAGACTTTAAAACAAGACGGGAAATAAGATGAAACTTCATATTATTGTCGGCAGTGTCCGCGAAGGCCGCACGGCAATTAAGATTGCCAACTGGCTACTTTCAGAAATCGAAAGCTATGACTACAGTACCGTAGAAACTGAAATTGTCGATTTAAAAGAATGGGATCTGCCTATTTTTGCAGGCGCACATCCACCATTAACCGGGATTTATGACCAACCCAAACAACAAGCATGGGCAGTTGACATCCTCACCCCCTTAAAAGAGGGTGATTCCTACAGCTAGACGCTTATGCCCAAGCGCAAGAATGTTTAGAGCTGAGTTTATATCTCGATCATGAGCTGTACCACAGCTCATGCACTCCCATTCTCTTATTCCAAGATCTGTCTTACCTTTTGGACTACTTGAGGTGATCTCACCGCAGCACGAACAGATTTGGGTGGTATAGGCTTCTTGGACTTCTTCAAACAATACGCCTGCGTTCTCGCATTTATACTTGAGCATTGTTTTTAGTGCAGAAAATCCTGTATCCAAAACAGATTTTGCCATTTTGGTTTTTACTAATTTTTTAGCACTCAAGTCACCTACAATAATCAATGCATTTTCATTCACAAGCTTGGTGCTTGCTTTATGCAAATGATCTTTTCGACTATTTGCAATCTTGGCGTGTAATACACGAACACGCTTCTTATTCCTGGCTCTCTGAGCAATACCTAATTTCTGCTCATATTTTCGATAGAATTTTGGATTTGAAATTACAGTGCCATCAGAACAGGTGGCAATATCTTTTAAGCCTAGATC